>JAMOBD010000010.1 GCA_039908345.1 Magnetospirillum sp. WYHS-4 | reverse complement strand
TGCCCGGCGAGGACAACATTCACATCGCCAAGGCGGTGGACACCCTGGCCGGCTATTCCGATCCTGGGGATCATCCGCGGTGGACGGCCCGCGAGATTCGCATGGAAGGCCCGACGGCCCTGGCGCGCACGCGGGCGACGATCCAGGGCCTGCAGGAAAGGGCGCCCGATCTGGCCGATACCTACCTCCGCCGCCTGTTCGGCCACGACCTGCCGGACGGCGCCCGCCAAGCCCTGATCGGCGACGCGGAACCGGAACGGATTCCGGTGGGCGTGCTGAAGGACGAATGGGAAAGGCGTCGCTCCTCCGACACCATGGAATGCACGCCGGAGAAGTGCGGCAACGACGCCCGGCCCCTCGGTCCCGCCCGCGTCGACGATCCCGAGGAAGAAGACCGCCACACCTTGGCCGGCGGGGCCGGGGACGACCGGCCTGCCGATGCCGCTCCTTCTCCGGACCTGGAGGCGCTCGGCCGCGAGTTCCAGGCCTTCCGCAAGGCCCAGGAAGCCGGCGCGCAGCCGGACATCAAGGACTATCCCAACCTCAGCCGGCTGGGCACCTTCGATTCCGCCGCCCGGCTGGGCACCGGCAAATGGGTATCGGGAACCGTCCCCGATTGGGCGAAGGCCAAGGACCCGCAGGAGGAACCGCCGGCCATCAAGAAGGAGGTGTTCAAGAAGCAACCCGGCATCTGGGATGTCCACGGGCAGGTCTGGAAGGACAAGACCGACGCCACGGATACGGAAATCTTCCTGCAGCGCGAGATTTTCGGCATCGAGGGCGGGGTGCGCAAGGACAAGGAAAGCTCGGCTTCCAGCGGCATCCTGAAGGGCACCCTGGAGGCGGCGAAGAAAAGCGGCAAGGTGCCGGGCCTGGAAGGCGTCGGCGAACCCCGGGACATCACCATGGAACAGCGGGCCGATATCGCCCGCTGGTACTTCGACGAAACCTTGCGGAACGTGGGGGGGAGGAGAGCCGGAATTTTCAGCCAGGTCAGAAGCTGGCGACCAGGCGCAGGAACCAGGAACGGCCGGGGGCGTAGGCCCATTGGCTGGTGGGGGTCTGGGGCGCGGGCTGGATGTGTTCGTGGTAGGTCCGGTCCAGCAGGTTGTCGATGCCGGCCCGCAACGCCAGGCCGGGCAAGGGGCGCCAGCCGCCGTAGACGTCGAGGGTGGCGAAGCCGTCGCCCTTGCCGGCCCGGTCGATGCCGGCGCCGGTGGCGGTGGAATCGTCGACTCCGCCGCGCGGCAGCACGGCACGCAGGCGCGTGCCCAGGTTCCAGCCTTCCTCCGGGCTACCGCCGAAGGTATCGAGGAACAGGTTGGCCTCCAGGGGCGGTACGCCGTAGAGCGGCCGCTCGTCCGAGGTGTTGCGGCCCCGGCTGCCCGCCAGGTTGAGCCGGACGCCCCAGCCTTCGGCGACCATCGCCTGGAGATCGGCTTCCAGACGGCCGATTTCGGCGGTGACGTTGCGATAGACGATGGCGTTGTCCGCCAGCCGAATGCCGCTTTGGCCGCGGGCGCGGTCGGCGGTGATGAAGTCTTCCACGTGGTCGTGGCTGGCGCTGCCCGCGACGCGCCAGGCCCCGACGGGCGAGGCCAGGCCGTAGCCCTTGTAGCCGCCGCCGGTGGCGGCCGTGCCCAGTTCGGCCGTGTAGTGCTTTTCGGAATCGAGGCCTGGGTTGCCCACCTGCAGCGTCGCCACGCCGCCCGAGTTGCCGAGGTAGCGTTCGCCGTCGCCGGCCATCCGCACGAAACGCTTGATGTCGACGAAGGATTGCGTCGGCCCGACGGGGCGTTCGGCCCGCAAGCGGGCGCTCAGGTCGTGCTCGATGCGGTAGGTGTCCTGGCCGGGGCCGTAGTAGCGGTCGTAGAGTTCCTGGGCCGAGAGGTTGTAAAGATCTTGCGAACCGGTGGCCCGCGGCCGGTTGTGGACGTCCTGCGGGTCCTTGGCCACCACGTCGTAGCGCAAGGCCCCCTGCACGTCGGTGCCGGCCAGGTCGCGGCGGTGGCCGAGCGACAGGCCGGTGCGCAGCGTCTCCACGTCCGGGATGCGATAAGAAGTGACCACGCTGGGCCCCATTTCCCGGTTGTACATCATGTAGACGTGGCGGCCCCAGCTCAGGTCGTAGCCCAGGCTGGTGGTGCCGCCGAAGTCGGGCCGGGTGGCCAGGACGTCGAACTTGGCTTCCTGGTAGTCCAGGACGTATTCGAGCTGGAGCGACCCCGGCGTGCGCAGGCGGAAATTGTCGGCCACGACATGCACGTTGGTGAAGGACATGCCGGCCGTCACGGTCGCCAGGGGGCCCGACAGCCCGGTCTTGTCGAAGCTCAGGCGGCCGTAGTCCCGCTCGATGATGTCCCCGTCCACGCCGTAGCTGGGAATGCGGAAGTCGTCCATGCGGTCGCGAAAGGCATGGAGGGACAGGGCGCCATCCTTGGCCTCGCCATGGCCCAGGTCCAGATATTCTGTGTTGCGGCGGTAGTTGTGGGGAGTGCGGCGGCCGGCGCCGTCCTCATAGGCATGGGCCTTCTCGCCCCTGGCCGCTGCCCCGACGCGCGACGCTCCCCGGGTGGCATCGGCGCGCAGGCCGACGGTCAGGATGTTGGCCTGGCTCTCGAAGCCACCCAGAGTCGCCACTCCGTTGACGGGGCGGCCGACGGCGGCGGACCAGGGGTCGTAGGCGGGCACGGAATCGCGGCGGTAGGAAAAGACGCTGGGGGCGATCGCAATGTCCGCATAGGAGGGGATCGGCGGCAGTTCGTTGCCGAAGTGGTGAACCTGTCCACGGGTGTCGATGAAGGAATCGGCCGCCGAGGCTGGCTGTGCGATAGTTGTAAGGCAGGCGGGGGAAAATCCGATGCCTATTGCCACCCCCTGGCTGAGCCACCGCCAAAAATGATCCGCCATCCCCGTCCCCTATTTCCCCGGACGATGGTAGTCGCGGGAAGGTGGCCAAGCAAGGCGGTCCTGGCCGCGGGAATAAGGGACATTATGATAAAATGCGACAAATTTTGACTTTACCGTGATGATTCCATTGCACTAAGCTGGGCAGCAGGTCGGGGCCATGATAGAGTCTTTCCGGAGTAGGTGACCGAAATGTGCCTGACCATTCCCATGCGGGTCGAGGAAGTGACCGGGCTGGTGGCCCGCTGCAGCGCCAAGGGCGTCGAGCGGACGGCCAGTCTCGCCTTCATGATGGACGATCTGCCCTCTCCGGGGGAGTACGTCCTGATCAACCTGGGGTTGGCCGTGCGGCGGATTCCGGCCGACGAAGCCGAGGAGACCTGGAAGCTGTACGATCAGCTTCTGGCCGGCGAAGAAATCACTCTCTGACCGGGGCGCGGGGTTCATGGTGCCCAGGAATGGCGCGGAACGAGTCAGGCTGCTTTACATCGAGGACGATGCCGCCTTGGCGCGCCGGGCGCGCGAGCGGCTTGCGGCGGGCCATTACGATCTGGAGGTCGTCGAAAACGGCGAGGAAGGTATTCGCCGTTTGGCGGCGGCGCCTTTCGACGCGGTGATCGTCGACTACCATCTGCCGGGTAAGGACGGCCTGGAAATTCTGGCCGACATGGCCTATGCGGGAATTTCCGTTCCGGCGGTCATGGTGACCAGCGCCGGCGGCGAGGCGGTGGCCGTCGAGGCCATGAAGCGGGGGGCTCGCGACTACATCGCCAAAGATCCGGACCAGCGCTGGGTGGACCTGCTTTCCGCCGTAGTCGATCGCGTGGTCGAGGAGGCGCGGACCGAGGAAGCCTTGCGCCTTTCAGAAGCACGGGTGCGCCAGATGGAACGCCAGATGGGCGAGGCCATCTCCAGCGTTTCCGAGGGCTTCGTGCTCTACGACGCGGACGACCGTCTGGTGGTGTGCAACGACCGCTACCGGACCCTCTTTCCCCATCTGGCCGGCAAGCTGGTGCCCGGTACTCCCTTCGCGGAAATCGTCGACGAAGCCATTGCCGCCGGCCATTTTCCAGGCGGGCCCTACGAAGCCCCCGCTTGGCGACGCCTGCGCCTCGCCCAGCACCGCAACCCAAGCCCCCAGGGTTTCCTGCTCCGCCTGCCTGACGGGCGTTGGATCCAAGGGCGGGAAAGATTGACGGTCCAGGGCGGCGTGGTAGGCATCTGTACCGACGTCACCGAGTTGAAGGAGGCCCAGAAGGCGCTTCAGGAGGCCAACGAAGACCTGGAAAGTCGTGTCGAGGCCCGGACCGCCGAACTGCGCAAGGAGATCGTGGTCCGCGAGCGGGCCGAGGCGCAGATCCAGCAAGACTTGGTCTTCCAGCAGGTGGTCAACGCCATCCAGCGCCTATCCCTGTCCGGTGCCTCCCTGGAACGCATCCTGGAGGAAGCCCTGCTGCAACTGACTCAGGTGCCCTTCCTGGCCCTGGACGCCAAGGGCTGCATCTTCACGCTGGGCGATGCGCCCAATACCCTGGTCATGCGGGTGCAGCACGGGCTCAGCGACGACGTCTGCCGGGTCTGCAAGGGCGTGTCCTTCGGCTATTGCGTCTGCGGCCGTGCCGCCGAAAAGGGCGACGTGGTGTTCTGCAACGCCATCGACCATACCCACGATGCCGTCTTCGAGGGCATGAAGCCGCACGGCCACTATTGCGTGCCCATCATGACCGATCGGGAGGTGAAGGGGGTTCTGAACATCTATGTTCGCGAAGGGCATCCCTGGGACGAGCGGGAGGACCGCTTCCTGCGCACCGTTGCCAACACCTTGGCCGGCATCATCGAACGCAAGCGTGTCGAGGCCGACCTGGAACGGGCCAAGGAACTGGCCGAGTTCGCCAACCGCAGCAAGACCGAATTCCTGGCCAACATGAGCCACGAACTGCGCACGCCGCTGAATTCCATCATCGGCTTCTCCGATCTCCTGGTGGCCGAGATCTTCGGCAAGATCGGCGCGCCGCAATATGCGGAGTACGCCAAGGACATCAACGATTCCGGGCGCCATCTCCTGAACCTGATCAACGATATTCTGGACGTGTCGCGCATCGAGGTGGGCAAGCTGGAACTGCACGAAGCGCCCATCGATGTGGAACGGATGGTCGATGCATGCCGCCGACTGGTCGCCGAACGGGCCGGCACTCACAGCTTGGCCGTGCCGGTGACGGTGCAGAAAGTCCAGGCGGCGCTGGTGGCGGATGAAACGCGGGTCAAGCAGATCCTGCTCAACCTGCTGTCCAACGCCGTCAAGTTCACGCCCGACGGTGGTCAAGTCGCCATCGATGCCCGTCTCGACGACCGGGGCCGGTTCGTCTTTTCGGTCGCCGATACGGGAATCGGCATCGACGAATCGGATATGGAAAAAGTGATGCTGCCGTTCGGCCAGGCCGATGGTTCCCTGGCCCGGCGCTACGAGGGGGCCGGACTTGGCCTGCCGCTCGCCACGCGGTTGGCGGAATTGCACGGCGCCACCCTGGAACTGCGCAGCCAAGTGGGAAAGGGGACCACGGCGGTGGTCACCTTCCCGCCCGAACGGACCCGGATCTTCGGCGTCAACGCGACAGTTCTTCCCTGAGGCGGCGCGCCAGTTCCTCCGGCCCCATGCCGTGCAGGAACTTGACACGGAACCTGCCCTCGCGGTCCATCAGGTAAAGCCCGGCCGAATGGTCGATCAGGTATTCGTCGGGGGCGGCGCCCTGGGCGCCGGGAACCTTGCGGTAGGTCACCTTGTAGGTACGGGTCATCCGTTCGATCATTTCGGGATTGCCGGTCAGGCCCACCAAGCGCGGATGGAAATGTCCGACGAACTCGCGCAGCCGGGCCGCGGTGTCCCGTTCCGGGTCGACGGTGACGAAGACAGGGGTCAGCCGGTCCGCCTCCGCCCCGTCCAGCCGGGCCAACGCCTCGGCGACGGTTCCCAAGGCGGTCGGGCAGATGTCCGGACAGAAGGTGTAACCAAAGAAGATCAGCATGAACTTCCCATGGAAGTCCTGGTCGGTGACGATCCGTCCCGTATGATCGCTCAGGATGAATCGGCCCCCGATCTGAGGCTCGGCCGCGGAAAGGGAGTCTGGCGAGAGGGCCAGCCAAGCTCCGAACGAGGCCAAGGCGTGAAGAAAGTTTCGTCGCAACAACATGACAATTTCCTGAAGGTCAGAGGTATTGGAAGCAAGGCTTTCATTGTTCTAAGTGTAAGACTTTAGGAGGGGTTGACCGCCGTCAATGAGTTATACATGCTTTGCACGATAAACCGCTGCCGATCAAGAAGCGGCGGAGTGCCATTCGGTGAGCCCACCGTTGGCCGGATGCTGTCGAGAATCGAGTCAAACGAGGAAGGTACCTATCCATGAAATCCTTTTACAGGAAGGCGTTGATCACGCTGACCGCGGTGGGCTTCAGCCTTGCCGCGGGCGCCGATGCGTGGTCGGCCGAGAAGCTCAACGACGTGATGAAGCGTCGTGGGCTGACGGAGAAGGACGTCCTGGCCGCGGCCAAGACCTACGTGCCGACCGGCAAGCGCGATGAATTCATCGTGTTCAGCTCGGGCGGCCAGAGCGGCCAGGTGATCGTGTATGGCATTCCGTCCATGCGCATCCTCAAGTACATCGGCGTCTTCACGCCGGAGCCCTGGCAGGGCTACGGCTACGACGACGAATCGAAGGCCGTGCTGGCGCAGGGCAAGATCAACGGGAAGGACATCCTTTTCGGCGATACCCATCACCCCGCCATCTCGGAAACCAACGGCGAGTACGACGGGCAGTTCCTGTTCATCAACGACAAGAACAACCCCCGCATCGCGGTCATCGACCTGCACGACTTCGAGACCAAGCAGATCGTCGTCAACCCGATCATGAAGTCCGAACACGGCGGCGCCTTCGTGTCGCCCAATACCGACTACGTGCTCGAGCCGACGCAGTACGCCGCGCCGCTGACCAACGACTTCGTGCCGCTCTCGGAATTCAACGAGAAGTATCGCGGCGCCATCACCTACTGGAAGTTCGACCGCAAGAAGGGCCGGATCGTTCCCGAGGAATCCTTCTCGCTCGAACTGCCGCCGTACAGCCAGGACCTGTCCGACTTCGGCAAGGGTCCGTCCGACGGCTGGTCCTTCACCAACTCCTTCTGCTCCGAGCGTTATGTCGGCGGTATCGAGCGCGGTCGCCCGCCCTTCGAAGCCGGCTGCTCCCAGAAGGACACCGACTTCCTGCACGTCGTGAACTGGAAGAAGGCCGAAGAACTCGTCAAGGCCGGAAAGGCCAAAGAGATCAATGGCATGAAGGTGCTGCCGATGGACGTGACGGCCGCCGAAGGCGTGCTGTTCCTGATCCCCGAGCCCAAGTCCCCGCACGGCGCGGACGTGAGCCCGGACGGCAAGTTCGTGATCGTGTCCGGCAAGCTGGACACCCACGCTTCGGTCTACAGCTTCGAGAAGATCAAGGCCCTGACCGAGGCCAAGGACTTCGCAGGCAAGGACGCCTACGGCATCCCCATCCTGGACCTCAAGAAGTCGCTGCACACCCAGGTGCAGGTCGGCCTCGGCCCCCTGCACACCCAGTACGATTCCAAGCCCTGCGTGGTCTACACCTCCATCTACGTGGACAGCCAGGTCACCAAGTGGAACTACTGCGAAGGCAAGGTACTGGACAAGATTTCCGTCCACTACAACATCGGCCACTTGATGTCGATGGAAGGCGATTCCGTGACGCCGCAGGGTAAGTACCTGGTGTCGCTGAACAAGCTGGCCATCGACCGCTTCAATCCGGTCGGTCCCCTGCATCCGCAGAACCACCAGCTGATCGACATCAGCGGCGACAAGATGGAGCTGCTGTACGACATGCCGCTGCCGCTGGGCGAGCCGCACTACGCGGTGGCCATCAAGGCCGATCGCCTGAAGCCCGAGATCGCCTACAAGAGCGGCACCAACAGCCGCACCAACGAGCGTTCCGAATTCCGCACCCTGCCGGGCCGCGAGAAGATCGAGCGCAAGGACGGTGTGGTCCATGTCTACGCCACGGCGATCCGCTCGCACTTCAACCCCGAAATCATCGAGGTCGAGGAAGGCGAGACGGTGAGCATCCACATCACCAACCTGGAGCGCGCGGAAGACGAAACCCACGGTTTCGCCATCTTCGGCACCAACGCCAACCTGTCGCTGGAGCCGGGCAAGACCGCCTCGGCCACCATCGTCGCCGACAAGGCGGGCGTCTATCCGTACTACTGCACGGAGTTCTGCTCCGCGCTGCACCTGGAGATGCAGGGTTACCTGCTGGTCAAGCCGAAGGGCTACCAGGAGGCCTCCGCGAAGATCTCCGAGGGCCAGGCCTATACCGATGCCGACTACAAGAAACAGGTCGAGCAGAACGTGGCCACCCAAGGTGTGATCGACAGCGTGGTGAAGTTCATCACCGAGCATAACTTCCAGGACTTCAAGCCCGTCGTCGCGATGGTCGAGGACGCCACCGAGCAGCTCAAGTTCGCTGACGAGTGGAAGAAGAAGTCCGAAGAAGGTGCTGGCAAGCAGGATTGGCAGGCCGCCACCCTGAATGCCCAGCAGTGGTTCCAGTACCAGGTCAAGGCCGCCGACATCGGTCTGCGCGCCAAGACCTACCTCGAGCAGAACGGGGCCAAGCGCGTGAAGGCCGCTGAACCGGCCGCTCCCGCCAAGAAGTAAGACCCCGACTTGGCCAAAAGGGGGGGGACGGCGTCGTCGCCGTCCCCCTTCTCTCTTGCTAGACACCAGAGCCCGGGAGACCAAATGATGATCCGTAATGCAGGACTTTTCGCGATGGGTGGCGCCGTCGCCCTGATGTTGGCCGCCGGACCCGTCCAGGCTGGCGCCGCCGAGACCGTCCAACTTGCCCAGGCCGCGCCGGCCATGGCGCCGGATCGCATCTACATGATGATGACCTGCGTCGCCTGCCACGGCAAGGAAGGCAAGGGCATGCTGCCCGGCAACAAGCCGACGCTGCCCGAGTATCCCGTGTTGGCCGGCCAGGACGAGGCCTACATGGTGGCTCAGATCAACGATATCATCGAGGGCAAGCGCACCGGCAGCAACGACGCCACCGGCAATCCGCGCTCTCACGGCATGAAGGGCGCCCTGCTGGATACCGAGGGCAAGCCCCGCATTTCCAAAGACCAGATCCAGCAGATTTCCGCCTGGCTGGCCAAGATGGACCCCATCAAGCCGGCCGGTACGCCGGACGCGCAGAAGATCGAGGAAGGCAAGAAGCTCTACGTCGCCAACAAGTGCCAGACCTGCCACGGCGTCGACGGCAAGAAGCCGACGGTCAAGGGCTATCCGCAGACCGCAGGACAGAAGAAAGAGTACATCCTGATCCAAATCAAGGATATCCGCGACGGAAAGCGTACCAATGGGAAAAGCAAGTTGATGCTTCCCAACGTCAAGAACATGACGGACCAGCAGATGGAACTGGTCGCCGAGTATCTGTCGCAGGTCGACAGGACCGCGAAGTAAATCCAGCATCGTGACGGAGAACCAGGAATGAACCTCACCAACAAGATCAAGGCGGTTTCCGCCTTCGCCCTCGTGGCCGGACTCGCCCTGGCGGCGGCCGGCGCCGCCTTCGCGGCCGGCGGGGCCGCCCCCGCGGCGGCTACCGGCGGCATGAAGCCCCCGGCCGGCGAGAAGACTAATATCGACGTCTGGAACTCGCCGGGCGGCGAAAAGGACGAGGCGCTGCACCTCAAGCCCGACACGAAGAACGGCCGCGACGTCTACGAGGTCTGCGCCGCCTGCCATATGCCGGAAGGCTGGGGCCTGGACGATGGCACCTTCCCGCAGTTGGCCGGTCAGCACCGCAAGGTCATCATCAAGCAGCTGGCTGACATCCGCGCGCTGAACCGCGACAATCCGACCATGTACCCGTTCGCCCTGCCCAGCCAGATCGGCGGCCCGCAGTCCATCGCGGACGTGTCCGAATACATCGCCAAGCTGCCCATGAACCCCAACAACGGTGTGGGCGACGGCAAGGACCTGGAACACGGCAAGAAGCTCTACAAGGAAAACTGCGTCCGCTGCCACGGCGAGAACGGCGAGGGCGACGTCGAGAAGTACTATCCGCGCATCCAGGCTCAGCACTACAAGTACATGCTGCGCCAGTTCGAATGGATCCGCGACAAGAAGCGCCGCAACGCCAATCCGGACATGGTGCAGCAGATCAAGAACTTCACCGATCGCGACATGAAGGCGGTGATCGACTACACCTCGCGCATCAAGCCGCCCAAGGAGATGATCGCTCCCGTCGGCTGGCTGAATCCGGACTTCAAGTAAGCGAGACCGAGCGCCTATCCCCCGCCGCCGCGAGCGGCGGGGGAGACCCGGGGGGGAGAAGCCGGACGCAAGGGGGAGGACGCGCCGGCGGCGGCATACCTTTTTTCGAGGAACCGAGAGCCCATGAACGCCGACGCGAACGCCAAGCAAACCCTTCTTTTCCGCCTCCTCATCGTCGCCGCCCTGGTCTGTCTGGCGGTGGCCTACGTCTCCCCCATCTGGTGGGTGTCCCTGAAGGCGCCCCAGTATCCCGAGGTCGCCTTCCCGCAAGGCATCCGCATCCACTTTCATGTCGACAAGGTGGAAAACGGCTGCCAGATCATCGAATCGGCCGAGAAGACCCAGACCGAGCGGCTGAACTGCAAGCACGAGATGGACGCCATCAACCACTACGTCGGCATGTATCCCATTGCTGCCGGCGGTCCCGTCGAGCGCGCCTTCTCGCCGTTCCTGTTCTCCCTGCTGGGATTGATGATCGTGGCTTTCGCCATTCCGAAGAAGGGCTTGCAGGTGGGCGTCGTGGCCGCGGGCTCCCTCGGCATTGCCGTCTGGATGACAATGGCCATGTTCACCAAGGGCGGGGTTCTGATGCTGAGCCCCAACTATATCGGCGACTTCGTCGGCACCATGGACCTGGACCTCAAGGATTACGCCGACTGGTCCGGATTCGTCGTCATCGACGAAAGCTATCGCGAGGCCCTGGGCCGCTATTTCCGCGACATGCAAGAGATCGGGCACCGGTCCGGCATCATGAACGCGGCGGCCAAGGTGACTTATTGGGGCATCCTGGCGGCCTTGGCGGTGCTCAGCTTCGGCGTCTGGAAGTGGGGCTTCACCCGCTGGGTGCTGGTCATCGTGCCGGCCCTTTTGCCGGTGTTCTTCGTCATCGAATACTCGGCTTGGCTCTGGTGGTTCGGCCATAACCTGCACGAGATGGCGGCCTTCACCATCAAGCCCTTCATGCCCACCGTCTTCGGGCAAGGCAAGGTGGCCCAGTTCAGCACCCATTCCTATCCGCATTACGGCTTCGCCCTGTTCGCCGCGGTCGGGGTCAGCATGGCCCTGGCCGGCCTGCTGGAACTGAAGCGCACGCGGATGGCCGGTCACTGAACGGGCGGCGCCGGCAACGGGCCATGGCGATTATCAGGGTGGCAGCGGCGGTCGTGGCGGCGGGGCTGATGGGGCCCGCCGCCTGGGCGGCCGTCCTGCCCTCCGCCCAACCGTTCATCGACGCCGCCCAGGACAAGGACGTGGTGATCCTGCCGCCCGGCACCTATGCCGGGCCGCTAGTCGTTGCCAAACCCATCGTATTGGACGGCGACGGCAAGGTCACCATCGACGGCGGCGGCAAGGGAACGGTGCTGGCCATCGAGACCGACGGCGCCACGGTGCGCGGCCTGCGTCTGGTCAATTCCGGGGAATCCCATAACGACGTCGATGCCGGCATCCAGGTCAAGGGCAGCTTCAACGTCATCAAGGACAACGTCATCGAGGACACTCTGTTCGGCATCGACCTGCACCAGTCGGACAGCAACGTCGTGCGACGCAATGTCGTCCATTCCAAGGATCTGGAACTGGGCATGCGGGGCGATGCGATCCGGCTCTGGTTCAGCCGTTCCAATCGTATCGAGGAGAACGAGATCAGCCGTTCCCGCGACGTGGTGGTCTGGCATTCGGTGGACAATACGATCCGCGGCAACAAGGTCAGCGACAGCCGCTACGGCCTCCATTTCATGTACGCCCAGCATAATCTGGTCGAGGACAACACCTACTGGGACAATTCGGTCGGCATCATCCTGATGTATTCGGACGGCATCGTCATCCGGGGCAACCGGGTGACCAATGGCACCGGGGCCACGGGCGTCGGCATCGGCCTCAAGGAAACCAGCAGCACGACCATCGAGGACAACGAGATCGTCTACGTGTCCAACGGCATCTACCTGGACTTATCGCCCTTCCAGCCGGACACCGGCAACCGCATCGAACGCAACCACGTCGCCTTTACGGGGATCGGGGTTCTGTTCCATAATGACTGGAAAGGCAACGAACTGAGGGCCAACCGCTTCGAGCACAATCTGGTGCAGGTGTCGGTGAACGCCCGGGCCTCGGCGGCCCGGAACCTCTGGGACGGCAATTATTGGGACGACTACCAGGGGTTCGACCGCGACGGCGACGGCATCGGCGATACGCCTTACGAACTTCGGGTCTATGCGGATCGCCTGTGGATGGATGTCCCGCATGCCGCGTTCTTCCGCGGCGCGCCGGTGCTCACCTTGGTCGATTTCCTGGAACGCCTGGCGCCGCTCACCGACCCGATCCTGTTGATGCGCGACGACAAGCCGCTGATTATGCCGCCGGTGGCCGGGCGTCAGGCGCGGGCGGCTGCCAAGGGGGGAGACGACGGGGGGGAATTCGACCCGTTCGGCCTCAAGCAACGCCTGGGCAAGTAGAAAGACAGGATCATGAAACCCGAAGCCCCCCCGCCCAAGATCGTCAAGAATCCCAAGAAGCAACGCAAGGAACGGCGCGCCATCCTGCGTTCGGCGGCGGCTGGCGCCACGGTGGTCGGCGCCGCCCTGCTGGGCTTCTTCCCGGTGCTGAAGAAATGGACCGAGCGCCTGCGCCCGCCCGGCGCCATCGCCGAAAAGGACTTCCTCGCCGCCTGCATCAAGTGCGGCCAGTGTGTGCAGGTCTGCCCCGTCGAGGCGATCAAGCTGGGCGACCTGGACGAAGGCTTCGGGGTCGGCGTGCCCTACATCGACGCCCGGACCCAGGCCTGCGATTTTTCCTGCGATGCCACCCAGTGCATCCTGGCCTGCCCCACGGAAGCCTTGAGCCACAAGATCGACAAGAAGGAACAGGTGCGCATGGGCCTGGCCCGCCTGGCCCGTCCCGGCGCCTGCCTGGCGCGCCAGGGCAAGGGGTTCCAGGGCTACGCGCGGGGCGACGGTTTTCCGGGCTTGCACCGCTACAACGAGATCGACCGCTGGAAGCCCATTCCCCTGGGCCAGTACAAGTACGACCTGGCGCTTTGCGATCTTTGCGTCCGCGAATGCCCCATCGAAGGCGCCATCGCGCTCTATCGCATCCAGGCGGGCGACGACGATTTCCGCGGCTCGCCCGTCATCACCGACAAATGCGTCGGCTGCGGCATGTGCGAGATGATCTGTCCGGTGGAACCGGCGGCCATCGTGATCGACATCCGCAAGACCTGGGGAGACGTGTGATGAGCATGCTTCGCCAGACAGCCGTCATGCTGGGCCGTGCGCCCGACGCCAAGCCCCGCGATTCCGACTATACGCCGGCCGCCCGCGCCATCCACGCGGCTAAGCGGGCCATCGAGGACAAGAAGGAACGGGTCGCCGCCATCCGGGCCGAAGCCGACAAGGCGCGGTCCCACAAATGGCGCAACCGCCGCTGGGCGACCCTGCTGGTGGTCAATCTGCTGTTCGTGGTTTCCTACTGGTGGGACGTGCAACTGGTGGAAGGGGCGCTGACCGCCTCGCGGGTGGTCGGCTTTCACTTCGCGGACCTCAATTCGGCGCTCCAGGTCATGCTGGCTCACAAGAAGATCCTCATCAACCTGGTGATCGGCACCATCACGGTATTGATCCTCTGGTGGATCTTCGGTGGGCGGACCTTCTGTTCCTGGGTCTGCCCTTACCACCTGCTGGCCGAACTGGCGGAAAAGATCCACGTGAAGCTGGCCGAACAGAACCTGGTGCGCGATTTCACCATGCACCGGGGTACCAGGACGGTGCTTTATGCGATCTTCGCCGGCTTGGCCTTCGTGACCGGCTATACGGTCTTCGAGGCCATCTCGCCCACCGGCATTCTCAGCCGCGCCCTGATCTACGGGCCGACGTTGGCCCTATTGTGGGTGGCGGGTCTGCTGCTGTTCGAGATCTTCATCACCCGGCGCGCCTGGTGCCGCTACATCTGCCCCATCGGCCTGACCTACGGCTTCGTGGGTACGGCGGCGACACCGGTGCACGTGCGCTACGACATCCAGAAGTGCCTGCACGAGGGCGACTGCCGCAAGGTCTGCCTGGTGCCCCACGTGCTGGAAGTGACCAAGAAGGCCTACGCCCAGGACGTCGCCACCCAGATCGGGCCCGACTGCACCCGTTGCGGGCTTTGCGTCGACGTCTGTCCGACGGGGTCGCTCAAGTTCGAAATCAAGGGGCTCAGCAAGATGCTGAGCCATCCGCCCAAGCAGCAACCCCAGCCGGAGGCGCCCGCCAGCCCATGATCCGCATCCAGGAACTGGTCAAGACATTCCGCGGGCGGCGGGTGCTGGACGGGGTCGATCTCGACCTGCCGGCCGGCGACCGTATCGCCCTGGTGGGCTCCAACGGGGCCGGCAAGACGACGATGATCCGCTGCCTGCTGGGCGAATACGTCTACCAGGGGACGGTGGAAGTCGGCGGACTCGATGCTCGCCGCGACCGCCACGAGGTTCTGAAAGGCATCGGCTTCGTGCCGCAACTGCCGCCGCCCTTGAAGATGCCGGTGGGCGACTTGGTGGCTTTCGCCGCCGGGGTCTGCGGCAGCGATCCGAAGCGCATGGAGGAAGTGGCGGGCAAGCTGGGGCTGGACATGGGGGCCGTGCGTCGCCAGCCCTTCGTCAAGCTGTCGGGCGGCCAGAAGCAGAAGCTGCTGATCGGCATCGCCTTGGGGCGCGACAGTCGCATCCTGATCCTGGACGAGCCGGCCGCCAACCTGGACCCGGACTCGCGCCGGGTCTTCTTCGGCCTGCTGGCCGAACGCCAGGAGGACGTGATGCTGATCTCCAGCCACCGCCTGGACGAGGTGGCGCCCCTGGTCAACCGGGTGATCGAACTGGACGGGGGTAGGGTGGTGCTGGACGACCACGTCGAGGACACGGTCGACTTGGCGAGCATCATGGTCTGCACCGTCGATCTGGCGCGCGACGACGAGGCCTTCGCCAAGGCGCTGGGCGAGTGGAAGTTCGAACGGATCAATGGGGCGCTGCGCTGGCGGGGCCGGGTGGCGGGGCCGGACCGGCTGCGCTTCCTCGGCATGCTGGCGCGCTACGCCGGGGCCTTCGCCGGCATCGACCTGAAGGAGGAGGGCCGGCCATGAAGCACCTTTGGCGAACCGCCCTGCTCGACATGTCCGAATCCCTGCGCGCCCGCTGGTTCCTGGTCTATGCCCTGGTGTTCGGCGGGGCGATGGTGGCGCTGTTGCTCACCGGCCTGACGGAATCCCGCATCATGGGCTTCACCGGGCTGACGCGCCTTCTGCTCACCTACATCCAGATCTGCGTCGCCATCCTGCCGGTCTTCGTGCTGATTACCACCGTGCGGTCGGTTGCCGGTGACCGCGAGGCCGGCGTGTTCGAGTACCTGCTGTCCCTGCCGGTACCTTTGGCTGCCTGGTTCTGGGGCAAGATGGTCGGCCGCTTCCTGGTCATCTTCCTGCCCGTCTTTCTTGCCATGGCGGTGGCGGCCATCTGGGGCGCGATACGGGGCTTCGACATTCCCTGGGCGCAGTTCTTCCTCAATACGGCCCTGATGATCTCGCTGGCTTGGTGCTTCCTGGGCATCGGCATGCTGGTTTCCAGCTTGGCCCGCTCGCCCGACGTGGCGCAGGGGGCGGCCTTCATCGTCTGGCTGACCCTTCTGCTGTTCCTCGACCTGATTCTCCTGGGCGTCATGATAAAGGAGCATGTCGCCCCCGAGACCGTGGTGGCCATCGCCCTGGTCAACCCCATGCAGGTCTTCCGCACCGCTACCATGGCGCTGTTCGATCCCCAGCTCATGCTCATGGGGCCTTCGGCCTGGGTGATCCTGGATGCCTTCGGGCACCTGGGCTATCTGATCTACGGGTTGCTCTATCCCGTGGCCCTGGGCAGCGGCTGCGCGGCCCTTGGCTATGCGGTATTCCGCCGGGGAGACCTGCCGTGACCAAAGCCTTGGCCCTTCCAGCCCTTCTGCTGGCCGCGCTGCCCGCCTTCGCCCAGGAACCCAAGATCGACCCGCAGATCGGCGAGGACATCAATCGCACCTGCGCGCCCTGTCACGGCGAGTACGGCCAGGGCGGCGGCGCCGGCACCTATCCGCGCCTGGCGGGTATGTCGGCGCAATACATCGCCGAACAGATCAAGCTGTTCAAGGATCGCAAGCGGGTCAACATCCCCATGGCCCCCTACGCCAACGACCGCGAACTGCCCGACGAGGATCTGGTCCATATCGCCGGCTACCTGGCGCAGATCAAACTGGCGACGCGGCTGCCCGAACTGAAGGAGGGGCAGACCATCGACGGATACGAGCGCTTGAAGCAGACCAAGCTGACGCTCCAGATTCCGCGGGCCGACGGCGACGCGGAAGCGGGCGGGAAGGCCTATCGGGAAGACTGCGCCGATTGCCATGGCAAGGACGGCTACGGCCGCAGGAAGACGCCGCTGTTGGCCGGCCAGCACCTGCCCTACCTGAAGAAGCAGATCGAGGGCTTCCAGTCCGGCGAGCGCGCTCACGAGGACGCCCAGAAGATATTCCCGCGACTCAAGGGCAAGGCGCTGGACGATCTGTTCGCTTACCTCTCGACGCTGGACGACTGACCGTAGAGGTCCCGCGCCCGCCGAACGAAGGCATCGATGACGGCTTCCTCCAGGCCGGCGGTGAAGGGACTGGCCGCGGCCTCGAACAGGAGTGAGCGGAAGGCCTGGTCCAGGCTCAGGCTGACCCGGCAGCCGCCTTCTCCCAGCGGTTCGAACGTCCAGACGAGACGCAGCCGGGAGAAGGGGGGATCGGTGGAGGTGACTTCGATGGACCGGGGCGGGTCCAGAACGGCATCGGTGCGAAAGCGCATCCGCAAGGGGCCGATGGCGAAAACGTTATCCACCTCCAGACGATTTCCCTCGCGCCGCCGGATGGCGGCGGACTCGCACCAGAACAGAAAACGGGGATAAGCCTCCACGTCGATCGCCAGGGCGAATATCCGTTCGGGCGTGTAGCCGGGCAGGTCGCGGTGCACCAGACGGGTCATGACGCCATTCTGCCTCGCCGGATCGTGATTACAAGGCCTGGCCGAATCCAGTACTCTGGAACCATGAGAGGGGTTCTTTTCATCCTGGCCTGGTTGGCCGCCCTGCCGGCCTCGGCCGAGCCTCCGCAGCGGCCGGACGTGGCGGCGATGGTCAACGGCGACATCCATCACGGCAGCCTGGGGGCCGATCCCCTGCGCCTCAAGACACCCTACGGCGAGGTGGCCCTGCCGCTGGCTTCCCTGGCGACGTTCCGGGCCGTCAAGGGCGGGGCGCGCGTCGAGACCGTCGAGGGCGAACGCTTTTCCGGCACGCTGCTGCATGACCGGCTGCCGTTCCTGCGGGTGGGCCAGCCGCGCCTCGACCTGCACGCCGCCGACCTGGCGGAGATCGTCTTCATGGCCCGGCCGGAGGAATTGGCCGGCCGGCCGGCGCCCGATCTGGTCGAGATGCGCAACGGCGATCGGTTCCGGGCCCGCCTTCCGGCTCTGGCGGCGCCTTCCCAAGTGATTCATGTCGAGGTCGAGGGCAAGGCGAGGGCTTTCGTCCACTCGGCGGCGGGGTTCGAGGAAATGGCCCTGGCCCAACCGAGCCTGCGCGCCGAATTGCGTTGGCGGATCGGGATCGACTTGCCTTGGACCGGGATCGCCGCCCTTGCCTTCGGCCGTCTGCCCGCCGAGGCGCCCAACCTCGGGCCATTGCCCTTGGGGTTGCACCGCCCGGTGGCGCCGCCCCAGGTGGAACGGGACCGCCTGCGCGATGGCTCGCTCGGGCCCGAGATGGTGTTTCTGCCCGGCGGGATCTACATGCGCGGCGACCTGCAGGGGGACGGGGATTTCGACGAGAAGCCGGCCCGCCCCATCACCCTCAAGCCCTTCGCCATCGCCGCCCATCCGGTGAGCTTCGAGGACTACGACCGCTACTGCGAGGCCGCCGCCAAGCCCAAGCCGGATGACCGAGGCTGGGGGCGGGGGGCACAGCCGGCGGTCAACGTCTCGTGGGACGAGGCCATGGATTACATCCGCTGGCTGTCGGATCAGACCGGCCGGCGTTATCGTCTGCCCACCGACGCCGAACGGGAATACGCCGCGCGCGGCGGCACCGCCAGCCGCTTCTGGTGGGGCGATGCGCCGCGGCCTGGGATGGCGCTCTGCGGCGGCTGCGGAACGCCCTGGGACGGAGAACGGCCGGTGCGTAGCGGGCGCTTTCCGCCCAACGGCTACGGTCTTTACGACATGGCCGGGAATATCTGGGAGTGGGTGGCGGACTGCTGGAACAACAGCTTCGCCGACGCGCCGTCCGACGGGGCCGCCCTGGACAAGGGCGAATGCAACAAGCGGGTCTTCCGCGGCGGCGCCTGGAGTACCGTCGTGCAGGAACTGCGCTCCGCCAACCGCTGGCGCGAATTTCCTCAGCGCCATGGCGACGACACCGGCTTCCGTTTGGCCCGGGATGCGGGGCGGTAGCTCTCTTGGATGCCCCCGATTCGTCCTTGCAAACCATTGGTTTGCGATGGGGGGTGGAATGCGGGAAGACGCGACTTTTTCGTTGAAAATCGTCGCTTCATCCTTCTTCTTGGAAGGAGAAAGGTGGGAGTTCCGCCAAGGGACACCCTGGCTCGGGGATGGAGATCGCGTCATGTCGCTCCTTGGGAGAAGCGACGTCACCGTCGGCCTGCCGGGGCCTCGGATTGTCGTCGTGGAGGATGATCCGGGGCTGCGCGAGGATCTGGTCGAATTCCTGAACGACCGGGGGCTTGCCACCCGTGGCGTCGCCTCGGGGCCGGAGTTGGCCGCCGCACTGGCGGAATCCGGGGCCGATCTGGTCATCGTGGATATCGAACTTCCGGGCGAGAGCGGGATCGAGATCGCCCGTCGCCTGCGCGGCGACGGGGATACGGGCATTCTGATGCTGACTTGCCACGGCGATACCCGGACCCATCTGGCCGGCTTGGGGGCGGGGGCCGATGCCTACCTGATAAAGACCGTGGACCTGAGCATCGTCGAAGCCACCGTCCGCGCCATCCTGCGCCGGAAAGCCGGAGTGGACGAGGCGCCGGCCTCTCCGGCGGGGCCGGAGGCGTCCGATGGCCGAACGTGGATTTACGATCCGGTCTACTGGACGCTCCGGAGCCCGCGCGGAACGTCGGTCCGTCTGACCCCCAAGGAGCGGAGTCTGGTCGAGATCCTGCTTGCCCACGCCGGCGAGGTGGTGGCGCGCGCCGCCGTCCTGGCGGCCGTGGGATACCACGAGGACGCCTTCGGCAGTCGCGCCCTCGATGCCATGGTGCGCCGTCTGCGCCGCAAGGCGGAGGAAGATGCGGGGGTCGAGCTTCCCGTGCAGACGGTACACGCTTACGGCTATCTCTTTTCCGCGCGGGTCAAGGTGAAGTGACCGGCAGGCGGACGGTGACCGTGGTGCCCACGTTCTTGCGGCTAATGACCGTCAGGCTGCCGCCGTGCAATTCGACCAGGGATTTGGCGAGGGGCAGTCCCAGTCCGGTGCCTTCGTACTTGCGGGCCAGTTGGCTGTCCACTTGGCCGAAGGGCCGCAAGGCGACGGCGACCTCGGACTCGGTCATGCCGATGCCGGTATCGACTACCGCGAACACGACGGATTCCTTGTCGCGGTAGGATTCGAGACGGACTTGGCCGCCCTGGGGGGTGAACTTGATCGCGTTGGACAGCAAGTTCAGGAGAACCTGCTTGATCCGGCGCTGGTCCACCGCGATGGCCGGAAGGTCGGAAGCGATTTCACTGCGCAGGGCCACGTCGCCGCGGTGGGCGCGTTCCCGCACGAGGCGCAGGGACGCTTCGGCCAGGGCGGCGGCCTGCACCGATTCAAGGTACAATTCCATCTGTCCGACTTCGATCTTCGATACATCCAGGATGTCGTTGATGATCTCCAGCAGGTGGCGCCCGGAATTGTGGACATCCAGCGCGTAGTCGCTGTATTGGGCATGGCCGAGGGGACCGAAGACCTCGGTCAGCATCATTTCCGAGAAACCGATGATGGCGTTGAGCGGCGTGCGCAGTTCGTGGCTCATGTTGGCCAGGAACTCGGTCTTGGCGCGGTTGGCGAGTTCGGCCTGCTCCTTGGCGGCGACGAGGGCCATTTCGGCGCGCCGCCGCACGTCGATCTCGGCGCTCAGTTCGCGGGTGCGTTCGGCCACGCGGAGTTCCAGATCCTCGTTGGTCCGTTGCAGGGCGACCTCGGCCTGCTTGCGGGCCGTGATGTCCTGGCCGTAGGCGTTGACGTAGCCGGCCTGGGGGATGGGGATCAAGGACAGGGACAGGATGCGGTCGCCCAGCGGGACTTCCCATTCGTGGTGTTCCATCGAGTGGTAGGCCGCGTCGAACTCCGTCGCCCACGGCTCGGGCAGACGTCCCCCGATCCGGGTGTTCCAGGAACGCAGCAGGGAGGAGCAGGCCGGGTTGGCGTGCAGGATGACGCCCGCCTCGCCGATGCGCAGAACCGGCAGCGGGTTCTGGCTGGGGTAGAGGGCCAGGTTCCAGAGTTCCTGTTCGGTACGGCGGGCCTGGGTGACGTCCTGCACCAGCACCAGGTCGTCCCTCCCGGTGTGCAGATGCGTCGCATGGAAGGTACGGACCGCGCCTCCGGCATCCGGCAGACTCAGGTCGCCATCCTGCGTCTTCTCGGGAACGAAGCGCGTCGCCGGTCCGCAGTCGGCGATGAAGCGCTCCATCTGAGGGGTGAACGGCAGGGGAACGCCGTCGGCGAATCTGATGACGCCGACGCCCAGCGAATCGGTCACCGATTTCAGGAGTTGAAGGCGGTCGTTTTCTGCCTGCATCTCCAACTGCCGGGAAGCGATGCGCAGCTTGTCCATGGCTTCGCGTTCCAGGGCCTCGCGGGACGTCCTGACTTCCTCGGTCAGGCGGGAGAATCGGCGCTCCAGCATCGACAGTTCGTCCCGGTCCGGATGGCCGTTCAGATGCGCGCCGAAGACCACCTCGGTGAATTGCTCCACACGGGAAGTGAGGTGGCGCACGCGCCGGATCACCAGCCAGATCAGGATCAGGAACAGGGAGATCAGGGTGAAGGCCAGGAGGGTCCGCTGCTGGCGTTCGAGCGCCAGGACGGTACCCAGCAGTTCGTCGAAACGGTTCTTGGGGAGCAGGGTGGCGAAGGTGAGGTGGACTTCCGACGAATCGTAATCGAAGAAAGTCTTGCCGGTGACCAGGAAGGTTTCCATCGCCTTATCCAGGAGCGTCCCCGCGGGCAGACGCTCGCCGTCGCTGGTCGCCAGCACCTCCGGCGGGGTATCGGTGAACAGGGCGATGACGGTTTCGGTCCGGCTGTAGGCGCCCTGGGCGTTGAGCAGGAAGCGGGACGTGATCTCCGAAACGCCGGTCAGCACTCCCAGAAGGCGGCCCTCGCCGTCGGCCACCTTGGCGGAGGAAAGCACGTAGGGACGGCCGGAAATCCGGACCACCAGGCTTTCCCTCTCGCTGGCCCGCAAGAAGCGCGGTTGCGGCTGCGTCAATTCGGGCGGTGGTGGCGTGCCGTCGGAGGAGAAGACGTGGCGCACCCGGTCCCGGGGGTCCAGGATCATCAGGAAGTCCATGCCGGGGAACGACCGGGTGAGCGACCGTTGCGGCAGCCAGGCCGGGAGTTGCGCGTCGAAGCGAGGCGGGCCTTCGCCGTTGAAATCGTCGTTGGCGGCATGCTCCTTCGCCAGATGGTCGCGGGCCTGTGCCTGCCCGGCGATCAGGCGAAGCAGGTGGTTGTGGTTGCGGATGGCCTGATCGAAGCGCAAGCGGTCCCGGCGCGACTGTTCCGTCAGGCGGGTACGGAATTCGTCTTCGTAGATGGCGTGAAGGGCCCGGCTTTGCACGGCGTCGAGCGCCGCCCAGACGATACCGCCCAGTACCAAGCCGCCCGCCAACATCCGCCAAGCCAGGGGCAGGCGATGCCGCAGACGTCTCAGGGCGCTACCTTCCAAGGCAAAGGCCATCGCGCGCTATCCCCCCGGGCCGACGACCGGCCGTCCAGATTTCAATTCGGCTCCCCGATCAGTTCGTTTTCGAGGAATTTCCATCCCTTGTCCCGAAGATCCTTGGCGGGGACGATGCCGTAGCGGGGGTCCATGACCCCGGCGTTGGCCTGGTCGATCAGCCAGGCGGCCAGTTCGTCGGCCAGCGGCTTGGAAGCCGGTGCCAAGGTCCAGGTCGTGATGTTGAACACGCGATAGAAGGGATACTTGCCGGCCGCCAGGGCGCGGTCGTCGCGAGGGTCATGGCCGTTGACCTTGACCGCCCTGACTTTGGCCTTGCGCGTTTCGCCGAACAGGGCGGCGTGGTAGAGGGTCTCGTAGCCGATGGCGCCGCGATTACGCGAGACCTGGACGATCATGTCCTCGATCGCCGAAACCTCCTCGGTATCGCGGGTGAATAGCTCCTCGTTGTCGAGGATCAGCCGCCAATGGCCCGGCCGCGTCTTGCAATGCAGCCGGGTGACCGCCTGGACTTCCTTTCGCGGGCCCGGGCGGACGGCGCTCATGGGCATCTCGCCCCAGTTCTTGATCTGGCCGCCGAACAGCTTGCGGGCGGCATCGTCGGTCACGCCGTCGAGCGGGTTGTCGGGGTGGACCAGAAGGGCCACCGCGGCGATGCCCACCGTGTGGAACTTGATGCCCGGCAGGCGGTCGGTCTCGGCAGGCGGACAGCAGGCGCCGATGATGTCGGCGGTGCGGTCGTAGGTGGCGGCCGTCGACGTGCCGCAGGTGCCTTCCTCGATGGCGATTTCCACCTTGCGTTCGCGCGCGAACCGTTGCACGAGCGGCAGCAGCGCCGGATAAAGCTGCTGATCCAGGGACAGGGCGAGGGCGACTGGTTTGGGCGTGAGGTGGCGGATCGGCGCCTTGACCCAATCGTCGGGCATGGGGGTTACGCTGGCGGGGTCCGTGAACGGCCGTCCGCCCAGGGTGCCCGGATCGGGAGCCGCGGACGCCGCCGCCGAGGCGAGGGTCAGCAGTCCGAAAACCGCCGCACAGAAATATTCGCCGCATCGCGTCATGACGTTCCCTCCTTTTTCACGGGGATCATGCCTACCCGATATCGGTTGGGCAATGGCCCCGGAGGCTGAATGAATAAGGGAGACTTTCGCCGGAAGCGCTAGCGAGGCTCCGCGTCTTCGCCATCCCGCGAAACATCCCTGTCCAGGCATATGGGTTCTCCGCGACCGATGTGCGAGACCTCCGCGATATACAAATCCGCCAAGCGGTACAGCGACGCCGCCCAGACAGGGTCCGGGGTCTGTTCGGCCTGTTGAATGTAATGCGACGCCGACAGGGTCAGCATGTCGAGGATATCCAGTTTCATTTCCCATCCGGGTACTGCGTCCGACATGGATGAACTCCATGCTCATGTTGTTCGGAAAATCCGGTCACCCGCCGAAAACCCGGGATGAGAAGATGCTAGAATGGAACGGTAATCCACACAAACAAAGTATATTCTATAATTGTAACCAAATGCTTTTGTGAGATTTTGTACGAGGTTCACGAACGAAGATCGGAAATTTTCCGGGGCGGGGCCGGTCCCCTGTGGTTCCCGGCGGCGGGAGGCGCTATAGTACCCCTGCTGCGGGGGACGCTCGGGGATGGGCGCCGGCCCAAAAAAGCAAAGAGGAACGTCGTGGCTGAATACGACGACAAGGGGATGGACGGTGCCGCGACGGGGGCGGCGGCGGGTCGGTCGGTCGCGGTCTTCGCGGTCGGCGGGTGTCGTTGCGCCTTGCCCGCGGAGGCGGTGGAGGAAGTGCTGCTCCTGCCGGAGTTGGCCTGCCCCCCCGGCATGCCCTCCGTTTTCGAGGGAGTGATGAATCTGGAAGGGCTCGCCGTTCCGGTCCTGCGCCTCGACCGGTTGTTCGGCCTCCCGGAAGGAACACCCGGCCTTTACTCGCCGCTGATTCTGCTGCGCGGACTGGTGCCGCGTACCGCGCTGCTGGTCGACGAGGTGCGGGAGGTTCGTCGCCTGGAAGGGGCGAGGGCGGTGGCTTCCGTCGTGCCGGGGGCGGTTCTGGCCGACTGCACCGTGGCGTTGATCGGCGAAGGCGAGCACGCCATTCATCTTCTCGATCCCCAGCGTCTCCTCCTGGAGGGCGAGCAGGCTCGCCTGACGGCGTTCCAGGCTCGCGAACAGGAACGCTTGGCGGGCTGGGGAGCCTCGTCGTCATGATGATGGCGCGCCGGGCCGTCGTGGACATCAAGGCGGACCCGTTCTATCCGCGCCTCAAGACCTTTTTGATCGGCGCCACCGGCATGGTCTTCTATGCCGACAAGGACGAGGATCTGGCCCGCATCCTGGATCTCCGGTTCCGGGCGCGCGATGTCGCTTCCTGCAGCCGCTACATGGAAATTCTAGGCGATCCCAAGGATGGCCGCAAAGAACTGGACGAACTGGTCGCCGAACTGACCATCGGCGAAACCTATTTCTTCCGCCATAAGGAACAGTTCGACGCGCTCCGCGACGTGGTCCTGCCCGATGCCATCAAGCGCAACGAGCAAACCCGCCACCTGCGTATCTGGAGCGCCGGCTGCTCCACCGGGGCCGAGCCCTATACCGTCGCCATCATGCTCAAGCGCGAATTGGGCCGGCGCCTGGCCGGCTGGACCGTCGATATCATGGCCACCGACATCAACAAGCGGTTCCTGGCCTTCGCGCGGCGGGGACGCTTCATGGACTGGGCGTTGCGGGCGACGCCCGACGTCGTCCGCCAGGCCTGCTTCGTCCGCCATGAAAGGGAATGGGAACTGCGGCCCGAGTATCGCGAGGACGTGACATTCCAATACCATAATCTGGTGGAGAATCCGTTTCCCTCGACCCTCGACAACCTCTATGCCTTCGACGTCATCCTCTGCCGCAACGTGACGATCTACTTCGACCGCGAGACGGTGCGGCGCATCGTCGACCAGTTCCGCGAGACCTTGGTCGACGGCGGTTGGTTGGTGGCCGGCCATTCCGAAAGCGACATGGAGACCTTTCGCCGCTTCCGCACGGTGAGCGTGCCCGGAGCCGTCGTCTATCAGAAGGCCGAACCCGACGCGGCCTACATCCCGCCGCCGCTTCCCGTGCCGCCGCTCGACGAGGCGGAGCCGCCGCCGCTCAGCGAACCGGCCCCCGTCGTGGCGCCGCCGCCGGTCGTGGCGCCGCCGCCACCGCCGCCGCCCGGCCCCAACGACGACGGCAACGAATTGCAGCGCATCCGCCGCATGGCCGATCTTGGCCAGTGGTGGGAGGCGGTCGGCCGTTGCGAGGCCATGTTGGACGCGGGCGGCAACGATCCCCTGGTGCATCTCTACTACGCGTTGGTCCTGGAGCAGATGGGCAAGCGTTCGGCGGCCGAACAGGCCATGCGGCGAGCCATTTTCCTTGATCGGGGCTTCGTCCTGGCCCATTACCACCTGGGGCTGTTCCTGCAATCGCGTGGCGATCTGGCCGGCGCCGCCAAGTCTTTCCATACGGTCGAGCGTCTGCTTGCCGATGAACCGGGCGGCCGTGTGGTCGACGAGGCCGACGGCGTGACGGCCGGCCAGCTTCGCGATCTGGCCGGCATGCATCTGGAGGTCATCGGGGAGTCATGAGCGGCAACAATTTCGACTGGGACACCTTGAAGGAAAGGCTGGAGCGCAGCCGTCAGGCGCTGGCCGGCAGCTTGGCCGCCAACCCGGCACGCAACCGGGCGACCCTGCGCATGCGTGCCGAATGGCTGGCCAACCGGGGCCGCGACCGCGGCGCCGGGGCGCGGCAGATGGCCATGCTGTCCTTCCGGGTGCGGGGCGAAACCTATGCCTTCGAATTGAACGACTTGGTGGAGACGGCATCGGCGCTCCGCTGCACCCCGATTCCCGGCGCGTCGCCGGAACTGGTCGGGGTCACCAACCTGCGCGGCGAAATCCGTCCGGTCCTCGATGCCGCCACCCTTCTGAATGCCGCCGGTGTGGCGCCGCCCATCGAGGATGACCGTGCCCCGGATGCGGCGGTCGTCGTCTTTTTGCGCCGCCAAGGGGCCGAAGTCGGCCTGAAGGTGGATGCCCTCGACCGAGTGCGCATGGTGCGCGCCGACGATCTCGCGGCCGCCGCTTCCGGCGCCGCCACCGCCAGCCCCTTCGTCAAGGGGGTGACGCGGGAGATGCTCATCGTGCTGGACGCGCGGGCGATCCTGGCCCTTCCCATCGTGGGGACCGGGAACCGCGCCTCCGGCGAGGAAACGTCATGACAGGGGAAAGAGGTTCGCACATGGCCACGTCCACGCCCATCTTCCTGGGCAGCCTCAGCGTCCGCAAGAAACTGCTGGTCATCAGTTCCGGCTTCATCGCGGCGATCGCGGGCATCATGCTCTACACGCTGGCCACCATCTCCAACCAGAAGTCCGACGGGGTGGTGATCGATCTGGCCGGCCGTCAGCGCATGCTGAGCCAGCGCTACATGAAGGAAGTCCTGCTGGCCGCCCACGGAGTCGAAACCAATCACGACGCTACAGCCCGGATCTTCGACGAGACCCTGGAAGCGTTGATTGCCGGCGGTTCGGCCATCGAGAACGTGGCGACCGGGGAACGTGCCGTCCTGCCGCGGGCCACCTTGCCCGGCGTCGACGTCGTCCTGGAAAGCCAGCGGAACCTTTCCAAGCGCCAGAAGGAACTGACGGCGCGTCTCCTGTCCCTCAAGCCCGGCGACGCGGAACGGGATCGCATCGCGCGCGAACTGCTGGACGTCAATTCGCGCCTGCTCACCGAATCCAACGAACTCACCAAGCGTTTCACCGCCCAGGCCGAGTCCAAGATCGAAGCCATGTTGCGCTGGGAGGTCCTGATAAGCCTGCTTGCCGCCCTGCTGGGGCTCGCCACCGCCTGGACGGTCGGCCGCGCCATCGGCAAGCCCCTGGCGGCCTGCGTCGAACGGGCCCAGGAAATCGCCGAGGGCAACCTGGCGATCGAGCCGCTGCCGGTGCGCAGCAGCGACGAGATCGGCCGTCTGGCCGCGAGCTTCAACGCCATGCTCCAGTCCCTGCGCGAGGTCACGGGCGAGATCCGCAACGTCACCGAGAACCTGAACGCCGCCGGCGCGGAAATCCATGCCACCAGCCACGAACAGACATCCGCCACCAAGGAGCAGGCGGCCGCGGTGCAGGAAATCACCTCCACCGTCGAGGAGATCAACCAATCGGGCCTGCAGGTCTCCGACCGGGCCCGCCAGGTGGCGACGGCGGCCGACACCACCATCGCCTCCAGCGCCCAGGGCATGCAGGCCGTGGAAACCATCAGTCGCGCCATGGAAGGAATCCGTCAGCAGGCGGCCACGGTGGCCGAGAACGTGGTCATGCTGTCCGAGAAGACGCAGGCTATCGGCGAGATCATCGCCACGGTCAACGACATCGCCGAACAGTCCAATCTGGTGGCGCTGAACGCCGCCATCGAGGCCGCCGATGCCCGCGAGGACGGGCGCCGCTTCTCGGTGGTCGCCAACGAGATCAAGAACCTGGCCGACCAGGCCAAGGACGCGACCCGCCAGGTGCGCAGCATCCTCGAAGAGATCCAGCGCGGCATCAATTCCTCGGTCATGGTCACGGAGGAAGCGGTCAAGCGCGTCGAGTTCGGCCGCGAGAAGGTCGAGGTCGCCCAGCAGACCATGCGCAAGATGGGCGACAGCATCCGCGAGAGCGCCGGGGCTTTCCAGCAGATCGTCGGCGCCACCAACCAGCAGACCATCGGCCTCGAACAGGTTACCCAGGCGCTGCACGAGATCCGTCTGGCGAGCCAGCAGACCGCGACCAGCACCGGCCAGTTGGGCGATGCGGTCGCCAACCTCAACACCCTGGGCCTGCAGCTCAGGAAGCTTGTGGAGAAGTACCGGATTTGATGGACATCCGCGCCAAGCTTCTGGCGGCCTTCCAGGTCGAATACAAAGACCACCTGGAATTCATCCGCCAGGCCATGGGAAAGGTGGAATCCGGAGAGGCGCCGGCCGGCGCCCTGCCTCTGGACGAAGTGTTCCGCCGTGCCCATAGCTTGAAGGGAGCGGCACGGGCCACCGACCTCAAGCCGGTCGAAACCCTGGCCCATCGCCTGGAGACCCTGTTCGGCCGCCTGCGCACCAACAAGGCTACTCTCGATGCCGGAGCCCTGACGGTCGTCCGCCAGACCGGCGACGCCATCGAGGACTGGGTCGCCGCCTTCACCAAGGGGCACGCCCCGCCCGATCCCACCGAGGCCATCGCCGCTCTCGACGCCTATCTGGCGGTCGAGCCTACGCCGCCGCCTCCTTCCCCTCCATCGACGCCGCCTCCGTCCCCCGCGCCCGGTCCGGGGGCGACACCCGAGGCGCCGCCGCCCGTCGTGGTGAGGGCGGAAGACGCCGTGCGGGTGCGGACCGCCAGCCTGGACCGGCTGCTGCGTTCCGCCGGCCAGATCCTCACCGAGAACCTCGGCCAGGCGGCGGTAACCCAGCGCCTGCGGGCCATCGAGCAGGATATCGCCAGCCTTGAGCGAGGCTGGCAGGTGCTGCGCCATCTCGATCTTGGGGCGTCGGCCATTCAGTCCGGCGACCCCAAGGCCGATGCGGCTGCCGACCGCCGCATCTCCATCATGGAACAGCATATCCGCGCCCTGGGCCGCGAGGCCCGCGCCATCCGCCTGATGCAGCAGAAGGCGGCCTGGAATTTCCGCCAACTCGGTTCCGAACTGCAGGAAGGCATCCGCCTGGTGCGCATGACCCCGGCCGAGGACCTGTTCGGCGATTTCCGCAAGATGATGCGAGACATGGCCCGTGACGAGGGCAAGGATATCGATTTCCGGCTGAACGGCCTGTCGGTCGAGGCGGACCGGCTGGTCTTCCAGGCTCTCAAGGACCCGGTGATGCACATGCTGCGCAACGCCGTGTTCCATGGCATCGAGTCGCCGGAGGAGCGCGCGGCGAAGGGCAAGGAGGTGCGCGGGCGCATCGGGTTGCGGTTCGAGGTCCACGGCAGCCGTCTGGTGTTGCTGGTCGACGACGATGGTCGCGGGATCGACATCGCCAAGATCGCCCGGCGCGGCGTCGAGGACGGCGTGCTGTCGGAGGACGATGCCGCGATGGCCAATGCACGGGACTTGGTGCGCCATATCTTCCGGGCGGGATTCTCGACCGCCGACGGCGTCACCGATTTAGCCGGGCGAGGCATGGGCATGTCGGTGGTCTACGAGGCCGTGGGCCAGTTGTCGGGCAGCCTGGAAGTGGTCGAAAAGGATGGGCCGGGCACCTGTTTCCGCATCGAAGTGCCGCTGTCGGTTTCGTCGCACCGCCTGCTCCTGGTCACCTGCGAGGACCGCATCTACGGCATCCCGACCCAGGGCATCGAACGGGTCATGCGCGCCCGTGCCAGCGATGCGCAAACCGTCGAAGGTCGCCCCACGCTGATGGTCGAAGGCCACCAGATTCCCCTGCGGGGTCTGGGCGAACTGCTTGGCCTGCCGGGGGCCGAGGTCCGGACCCAGGACGGCGTGATGTCCATCCTGGTGCTGCGCTCCGGCGACCTGCGTGCCGCCGTCGCCGTGGATTCCTTCGTGGTCATCCGCGACGCGGTCATCAAGGACCTGGGGCTGCCGCGCTTCTCGGGCAGCAAGGCCGTGGGGGGCATTCTGATGGAGGACGGCACGGTTGCCGTGGTCCTTTCGCCTCTGGAAATGGCCGAGGCTTTCCGCCAGCAGGGCGGGTCCCTTGGGCTGGTGACCGCGGAGCGCAAGGCCGCGCCGCGCGTCCCGACCATTCTGGTGGTCGACGATTCGATCACCACCCGGACCCTGGAAAAGAGTATCCTGGAGGCCCACGGCTACAAGGTGCGCTTGGCCGTGGACGGCATGGATGCCCTGATGCAGTTGCGTGGCGAAGCGGCGGACTTGGTGGTGTCCGACGTCGAAATGCCGCGCATCGACGGATTTTCCCTGCTGAAAGAGTTGAAAAAGGATCGCAACCTGGCCCACATTCCGGTCATCCTCTGCACCTCGCTCCGGCGCGACGAGGATCTGGAACGGGGCTATTCCCTGGGCGCCGAAGCCTATCTCGTCAAACAGAAATTCGATCATCGCGAACTGCTGGAAACCATCGAGCAGATACTGTGAAGCCATGAAGAAAATCCGGGTTCTCATCGTCGAAGATTCGCCCGTCGTCCGGGAACTGCTGCTGTACATCATCGGCAGCGATGCCCGGTTCGAGGTGGTGGCGGCGGTGGGCAGCGCCGAGGAGGCCTTGCAAGGACTGGATAGGTTCGCCCCCGACGTCATCTCGCTGGACATCCGCTTGCCCGGCATGAACGGCCTGGACGCCACCCTGGAGATCATGGCGACCCATCCCATGCCTATCGTGGTGGTATCGGCCAGCGTCCAGGACGACGAACTCAATATCGCCATGAACGCGCTCCGTGCCGGTGCCCTGACCGTGGTCGAGAAACCGGTCGGGGTGACCAGCGACGCTTATCGGGCCTTGGCCGACCAACTCTGCAACCAGTTGGCCATCATGAGCCAGGTGCGGGTGGTCAAGCAGGCCCGGCGCCGCAACCTGAACTTCGGTTCGGCGGAGCGGATGGAGGCCATGCCCGCGCCTTCTTGGGAAACGGTGCGCCCCAAGATGCTGGGGCTGGTGGCCTCGACCGGAGGGCCGAACGCGCTCAGCCGGGTGCTTAACGGGCTGCCCAGGGACTTTCCGTTGCCGATCCTGATCGTCCAGCACATGACGGCAGGCTTCGTCGATGGCTTCGTGCAATGGCTGTCCCAGGTCACGCCCTTTCCAGCCCATATGGCCGGCGACGGCATGCTGCCCAGGCCGGCCTCCCTCTACCTGCCGCCGGCCGACCACCATTTGGAGATCAAGGGCGGGCGGCTTTATCTGAATACCGCGCCGCCGGTGGTCGCCCAGCGGCCCTCGGGAACCGTTCTGTTCAAGTCCATGGCCCGCGATTTGAAGGAGGCGGGCATTGGCGTGCTGCTGACCGGCATGGGTGCCGATGGCGCGGAGGGCATGCTCGAGATGAGGAGGAGCGGCGCCTATACCCTGGCCGAAGACGAATCGACGACCGTCATCTACGGCATGCCGGGCGAGGCGGTGCGCATGGGCGCGGTCCGAGAAAGCCTGCCCCTGGACGCCATCGCGCTCAGGCTGCGTCAACTGGTCGGAGTCCTGTCATGAACCCGGCGCCCATGGACCGTCGCCGCATTCTGGTGGTCGAGGATTCGCCGACCCAGGCCATGCTCATGCAGTTGCGCCTGGAACAGGAGGGCTTCGAGGCTATCGTCGCACCCACTGCCGAGGCGGCCCTGGAGTCCCTCGGCCAAGTGCGTCCCGACCTGATGCTGGTCGACTACCATCTGCCCGGCATCCAGGGCGACGAGTTGTGTCGGCGCGTGCGCATGAACATCAACACCCAGGGCATCCCCATCCTGATGCTGACCGCCGAGCAATCGGCGGCGGCCGAGGTGCGCGGCCTGGAAAGCGGCGCCGACGACTACGTCGGCAAGGCCGAGGATCCGGACGTCCTGATGCTGCGCATCCGGGCCTTGCTGCGCAAGTCGAGCACCCAGGTCAACCTGCTGATGCCCGACGAGTCGTTCTTCCGCAAGGCGCGTGTCCTGGCTATCGACGATAGCCCCACCTACCTGGAACTGCTGCGCGCCGAACTGTCTGAAGAGGGCTATACGGTCGAAACGGCGGCCTCGGGCCTGGAGGGTCTAGGCCATCTGGATGCCGAAAGCTTCGACTGCGTCCTGGTGGACCTGGTCATGCCGGGCATGGACGGCCTCGAGGTCATCCGCGAGATCGTCTCCCGCCAGGCGGTCGAGGATTCGCCCGTGGTCATCCTCATGGTCAGCGCGCAGGAAACCAAGGAGAACGCCATGCGCGCCCTGGAATCTGGCGCGGACGACTTCGTTGGAAAATCGAGTGACATCTCAGTGCTGAAGGGCCGCCTGCGCGCGATGCTGCGCCACAAGTACCTGCACGAGCAGCACAAGCGTATCATCGACGAGTTCAAGCGACAGGAAGACGACTTGGAACGGGCTGTCGAGGAACGGACCCGCGAGTTGAAAGGCGAAATCGCCGAACGGCGGCGTGCCGAGGAGGAACTGCGCAAGGCCAAGGAAATCGCCGAAGCCGCCAGCCGCGCCAAGACTGAGTTCCTGGCTAATATGAGCCACGAGCTGCGCACGCCGCTGAACGCGATCATCGGCTTTTCGGATATGATCCGCAATCAGGTCTTCGGCAAGTTCGCCGATTGCACGGTCGGACAGAAATACCTGGAATATATAGACAACATTCACGATTCCGGCGTGCATCTTCTGAAGATCATCAACGACATCCTCGATGTGTCGCGCATCGAAGTGGGCAAGGTGAAGCTGAACGAGGAATACCTCGACCTGCGCGAGGTGGTGAAGGCGACCGAAAGGTTGATCCGATCCCAGGCCGACAAGAACAAGGTTCGTCTGCGGACGGAGCTTCCCGATTCCTTGCCTGCCCTGCTGGGGGACGAACGCATCCTCAAGCAGACGATCCTCAACCTGATGTCCAACGCCGTGAAATTCACTCCCGAGGGCGGGACCGTCACGGCGACGATCCGCCTGCGGCAAGGCGGGGTGTTGGAGGTTGCAGTCATGGACACGGGCATCGGCATCGCGCCCGAGGACCATGGCAAGGTCATGCTTCCGTTCGGACAGGTGGATAGCAGCCTGTCGCGTCGTCACGAGGGTACCGGCCTGGGCTTGCCGCTCGCCAAGACCTTCATGGAACTGCACGGCGGAAGCTTGACCCTGGAAAGCGCGCTAGGGCAGGGGACGACCGTCACCCTGAGCTTTCCCCAGGAACGCACCCAGATGGCGGCGTAGCGCGCGATTCTTTTCTCTGCCATTGCCTGACGGGCTTGGTCGGCGTTAGGATTCCTTCTTGCAAGGAAATGGCAGCGATGGCCCCGACCAACGACCCTACCGATGTCCTGGTTACCGGCGTGATCGATGGCATCGCCTACCATCGCAGGCCCTTGGTCGACATCATGCCCGACCGGGCAGCGCGGGAGGCATGGCTTGCCCAGCAACGCCGGCAGGAAGCCGAGGACGCCGCCGCCCCCAGGCCGGAAGCCGATTGGGAGGCGGTCGAGGACATCCGCCTCAAGGAGGAGGCCGATCTTCAATTCGAACAGGGGTCTACCTTCCTGGACCTCCTGCGGTAGGCCCTATTGCCGGTTCATCACCAAGATGGGGCAGGGGGCCCGGCGGAGCAACCGGTCCGGCAAGCTTGCCTTGAAGACGTTCGAGAATCTCCGGGGGCCAGGAGCCGCAAGGACGATCAGGTCGGCACTCTGTTCCCGGGCGCAATCCAGAATGGCCCGGCAGGGATCGCCAGGCAATGTCATGCCCAGGAGCTCCAATCCTTCTCGCTTTCCCCAGGCGCGGAGGGGGTCGATGATGGAACGGACCTTGTCCTGCCATTCCCGAGTCCCGACCAGGCGACGCCCGGCGAGGACCAGAACTGTCAGGTCGGCGGTGGCCAGTTTCGCCAGATGCCGGGCTTGGCACAGCACGTCCGGATCGCCATCCCGCCCATCGACCACAGCCAGGATGCGACGGCCATGGAAGGGCGCCGGTTCGGTGGGGGGGAGCGGGGAGTCCCCCGCCACCAGGGTCAGGCGGGCCTTGGGCGCGATCATGTCACCCCCGCACGATCATCACCGGACAAGCGGCTCCGGCCACGACCTTGTCGGACACGCTGCCCTGCAGGATACGACTCAAGCCCGCCCGGCCATGGCTGCCCATGACCACCAGGTCGGCGCCGATCTCGGATGCCGCGTCGAGAATAGCTTGGTGGGGGTGGCCAAAGCGGATCAGTCCATTGCCCGCGATACCTTCACGCCGGGACCAGCCATGGATGCGGGCCAGCACTGCGTCAGCTTCCTGGCGCCAAGCCGGGAGGGTCTGACTCTCCTCGTTGCCCACCACCAGGGCGGTGAGCTTGGCGCCGGCCAGTTTGGCCAAGTAATGGGCGTAGACGGTCGCCATGATGCTGTGCTCCTCGCCGTCCGTGGCGAGCAGGACTTGGCGGCCTTCGAACCGGGCGGTGCGCGGTACCACCATGACGCAAGTCTCCGGGCGCGTGGCCAGGTCGCCGGAAACGCTGCCAAACAGGAAGCGTTCGACTACCGAGCGGTCCCGTCGACCGAGCACGATCAGGTCGGCGTTTTCCTCGCCGGCGACATCGGCGATGGCCGCCGATGCATCCTGGTCGTGGCGCACCATGCCCTTGCAGGAGACGCCTTCCGCCAAGGCCTTGGTGCAAACGCCGCGCACCGCGGCTTCGGACTGGGCTTCACCGCCCGCCCCGCCGTCGACCCTCAGGTCGTCCATGTCGCCGCCGCCCAGCACCACCGAGACTCCGATCAGTCCGGCCCCCGACCACTTGGCGAGGCGGATGGACTCGCGGAGCGCGCCCTCGCAGCTTTCCGTGCCGCAGGCCGCCAGCACGATCTTGCGGAACAGGGGCTTTTCCGCCGGGACGATCATGACGACGCCACCGTGGCGGCCCGGGTTTCCGCCGCCGCTTGGCGCATGCCCTTGAAGATGGCTGTCAGGACTATACCGGCCCCGACCACCAGACCCATCAGCATCAAGCCGAAGCTGACGTTCTTCAGCAGGGTGGCCGTGGTCGGTTCCATCGGGCCGATCACCTCCAATTGGGCCAGGTAGACCGGAACCACCAGGGCGCGGCTGAACAGCACGATTACCATGATGGTGCCCATCACGACCTTGATCATGTAGGGCTTGACATAGGTGGTGCCGATGGCCCCCAGCTGGATGCCGAACAGCGAGCCCGCCAGGATGATCATCGCCAGGCGAATGTCGACGAAGCCGCCCCAGGCGAACTTGATGGTGCCGCCGACGCCCATGACGAAGGCGATCACCAGTTCGGTGGCCGAGGCCATCATGCTGGGGACGCCCAGCGCGTAGATCATCGACGGCACGCCGACGAAGCCGCCGACCGCGATGGTCGCCGCCAGCATCCCGGTGGCGAAGCCCAGCGGGATGGTGACCAGCACCGAGACCCGGGCCTTCATGCTTTCGAAGTACATCATGGTGCCGGGGATGTGGATCGACTGGATCCAGCGGGCGAGCGGACCGGCTGTTTCCTCGGCGTCCTGGGCGCCGGTACGGTAGATCTTCCAGGCGTCCTTCAGCACGTAGCCGCCGACGATGCCCAACACGATGACGAAGGCGACGCTGACGTAGAGATTGGAGCCAGCATCCCCGAAGGCGGTGCGGATATTCTCTTGCACGCCGGCTCCGACCAGCACCCCGGCTTCGGCCGAGACGCCCATGATCAGGCCCAGCTTGACGTCCACGTGGCCGTACTTGGCGCGCTTGATGGCGCCCACCAGGGCCTTGGGGAACTTGTGGCAGATGTTGCTCGCCACCGCGACGATGCCGGGCACACCCATGCTCATCATGGCGGGCGTCAGCACGAAGGCGCCGCCGGAGCCGATGAAGCCGCTCACCATGCCGCCGACGAAGCCGACGACGAACAGGTAGATCAACTTGAGGGCGTCCAGTTCGATGAAATTGATGCTGTCCATGGCCCTATTTCCTCGCCTTGATGCCCAGCGCGTCCCAGAAGGCGCCGGTGAAGGTGCCGTGGACGTAGGAGAACAGGAAGGCGATGCCGACTGGGACGATGAACATCCAACGGGCCTGTTTGGCCAAGTCCAGCAACATCGTCTCGTAGCCGAACAGGAAGAGATAGAGGGCAAGGGATGCCGCTCCGGTCGCCAGGGCCTTGAATACGGCCCGGCCGGAAATTTTCTCGGACATGTTTTTCATCTTCTTCGTTTTCTGCGGTTCGCTGAGGAAAGGGAGCGAAGCCACGCCCGGCGATCGACTGCCATGGGTATGGAATGCCTCGGCACATGTTGGGAGAGTCGAGGCCCGCCGGAAATTCGTTAATGTACTTAGGAGATAAGGCTACCTTTGTTCCCCGACACCCTCGTCGGAAAGGCAGGCCATGCGGACCAGGTCGGCCAAGCTGCGGGCGCCGGTCTTTTCCATGATGTGGGCGCGGTGCACTTCCACGGTGCGGGGGCTGATCCCCAGGCGCTCGGCGACCACCTTGTTGGGGTGGCCGGCGACCAGAAGGAGCATCACCTCCCGCTCCCGCTGGCTGAGAGACGACAGGCGGGCAGCGATTCCCGGTCCGCCCGGTCGGCCGATCTCGTCTTGTGGCATGGCGAGCGCCGAGCGGATGCTGGAGAGCAGGACTTCGTCGCGGAAAGGCTTTTCGATGAAGTCGACGGCGCCGGCCTTGAGCGCCGCAACCGCCATCGGCACGTCGGCATGGGCGGTAATGATGACTACCGGCAGGCCGTAGCCGCGTAAGGCGAGTTCCCTTTGCATCTCGATGCCGCTCATGCCCGGCATGCGCACGTCCGCCACCACGCAGCCTCGCCAGCCAAGCGGGACACTGCCGAGGAACTCCAGGGCCGAGGCGAAGGTGCGGACCCGGTAGCCCACGGTTTCCAGCAGGATGGCCAGGGAGTCGCGCACATCCTCCGCATCGTCGACCACGAAGACCTGTTGCGGTTCAGTCATACCGCTTCTCCTCCAAGGCGACCGGCAAGGAAAGATTGAATACCGCTCCGCCGGTCGGGCCGTTCTCGCCCCACAGCCGTCCGCCGTGGGACTCCAGGATCGACTTGCTGATCGACAGCCCCAGGCCCATGCCCGCCTCCTTGGTGGTGACGAAGGGCTCGAACAGCCGTGCCAGCACTTCCCCCGGTATTCCCGGCCCGTTGTCCGTCACGGCGATGCGGACCGAGCCTTCGTCCGGGTACGCCGACACCTGGACCATCGCTTCCCCCTCGCCAGCCGCCGCGACGGCTTGGACCGCGTTGCGCAACAGATTGACAAGTACCTGGACGATCTGGGTCTTGTCCACCAGGACAGGAGGCAGGGCCGGGTGCGGCGGCGTGTCGACGACGATTCCGGCCGCGCTCGCCTCCGCCGACACCAGTTGCAGGGCATCCTCGATCAGGTCCCGTACCGAGGCTTGCGCCAACCGCATTTCGCCCTTCCGCATGAAATCGCGTAGGCCCGAGATGATATGGCCGACCCGTTCGATGCGGTCGATGGCCTTGCCGACGATCTCGGCGATCCGTTCCCGCTCGGAGGAAGGCGTGCGCAGCAGGCGCTGGGCGGCCTGGGTGTAGTTCATGGCGGCGGTGAGCGGCTGGTTCAGTTCGTGGGCCAGCGCCGAGGCCATTTCCCGCCCCACGTTGAGGCGCTGCAGGCGGGCCAGTTCGGTCTGGCGGGCCTGCATGCGCAGTTCTGCCGCTTGGCGCTCGCTGACCGTGGCGCCCAGCAGCAGGCCGGTCGCCGCCAAGGCCAGCAGGCGGATCTGCAATTCGATGATCGCTCGGTCATGGTGCTGGACCAGGCGGTCGGACAGCAGGGCGGCGGCGAAGATCGCGATCAGGGCCAGGCTTGCTCCCTTCTGCCCGTGACGGGTGGCGATCCAGGCGACGGGTAGAAACAGCAGATAGAAGAAGTGAATCTCCTCGTTGGCGAAGCGACCCAGGACCTCCCAGGCGATCACCCCCAGGGCGACCACCTGGAGGGCGGTCTCGACGGAAAGCAGCCTTCGCGACGGCTGCCAGCGCCAGGGCCGGTGGATCAGCAGGGCGGGGACCACCAGGGCCATCGCCACCAGGAAGGACAAGCCGGTACGCAACCCGATCGGGGCGAAGGCCGCGATGTCGATGGGGCCGTGTAGCGGTGCGGTCATTGCCCGGACGGCGGCGGCGACGCAGGCCGCCAGCAGGATGACCACGAAGAACCGCAGAAGGCCGGGAAGCCGATCGAGGCCCGGCAATCGGACATCGCCCTTGCTGAACTCGAGGGCGGCGATGGAACAGATCAGGCCTTCCGCCAGGGCTTCCGCAACCGCCGCCAACGGGGCGCCCACCATCGGGTGGCAGAGCAGCGGGGCGACGAAGGTCAGGGGCGCCCAGCCGAACCCGAACCGAGCCACCAGGACGAATCCAAAGGCCACCCCGGGATGCCAGGGGCCGTCGGCCAGGCCGAACAGGGCATGGTCGCGGGCGGTCAAGTCGAACAGGCCATAGGCGGCGAGATAGGCGCCCGCTACCATCAGCCTGCGATAGTCTTTGGACGAAGCTGCATCCACCATGGCTCCAGAGTGACATTCCATTGCAGAATGCAGCAAGGGCAATCTACGAAAGGCTTGGTCGATCACCGTCGTTCCCGGCGACGAGATTGGCTATCGCTTTCGTCTTGCTTGTTCTTTAACCAATCGCGGCGCATTCTGGCGAAGATCCGGTGCGATGGTGGTTGGTCATCGTCATCGGCGAAACGGGCGAGGATTGAGGTATGTCGGGTTCGGAAAGGGCTTCCTGGCCGAAGAAGGCCGGAGGCACCGTCGACTGGGAGAAGGTCTTCGAGGACCCGCGGGACGGCCTCATTCCCCTGATATCCAAGGCTCGCACGGCTCAGGCTTTGCGTCAGAGCACGATACTGGTCATTCAGAAGCTCTATACCCGCAAGGACGATCCGCCCGAGGTGGCGCGCTTCGTGGGCGAGGTAACGTCATTGATCCGCGACGATTTGCCGGTGGAGAGCCTCCCGCGTCTGGTGCAAGGCGTGACGGCGATTCTCCGGCAGGTAAAGGAAGAACGTATCCGCAAGGCTGCCGAGTTCGAGCGCGAGAAAGCCTTGGAGGCCGAGGGCAAGAAGAAGCCCGAGCCGGCCAAGGACCGCCGGGCCCCGAAGAAGACGAAGCCGGATCGCCGCCGCATGGTGATCGTCGGCGGCGCGGCGGTGGGAGTTTTGCTGGTGGCCATCGTCGCCTATTTCGTGATCGCCGCGCCGAGCCTCCAGGATAGGATCGGTCCCAACATGCAGTTGGTCGAGCAGATGAAGGCCGCCGCCCAGCAGGGCCATGCTTCCGGCACCAATCCCTTCGGCGGGACCCTGAAGGTGGAGCAACAGTCGGGCCGTACCGCCGTGACCGCCGACGGCCTGCCCGTCGACGCCTGCATGAGTGTCGCCTGGGTGCTGCTCAACCGGGGAATCATCATCGTCAACGGCATGACATCGCACCGTATCGGGCCGGCGGTGATAAAGGAACTTTGCACGCGTACCGACGGACCTACGGCCACCATCACGTGGCTGCCCAAGGCGACCGACAAGGACGACAAGGACAAGTAGCCGGCTTCAGCCGATCTTGCCCAGCGTCTTGGCCCGCAGCTTCCAGAATCGCATGGCGCGCTGGGCGGTTTCGGGGGCGATCTGGTCGTAGATTTCGGCCAGCTTCTGGATTTCCTCCGGCCGTCGGCTGCCCGACTGATCGGTCATCAGCAACAAGTTCGAGAAATAGACCCGATCGAACGCCACTGCCTTGCAGGCGATGGCGACCGCCTCGCCGCTGGGATCGTAGAGAATGCGCCGGGCCGTTTGGGTGTCGACACCCACCAGCCGCGCGAAGCCGGTGACGAAATAGGCCACCTGGCCCTGGCGCAGGAGCTGAACCAGGAGGTCGGGCGTCAATTGGCCGGCGGCTTCCTTGTTGTGGGCGAACTTCTCGGCCATGTCGATGGTGGAAGGATCGAATGCCGGTCCCTTGACCGTATGTCCCGTCGCCAAGGTGGACAGCCCGGCCATGATTTCCGTCTCGGCGTCGGCCAGCAGCCGGTCGACCTCGTCACCGGGAATGTTGGCGGTGGCTTCCAGTATCTTCTGGCGCAACGGCGCCGAGACCGTCCAGAACATGCGGTGCAACATATCGGGAGGCACGTCGCCGCGATTGATCAGGGGTTTGTGCAGTTGGGCGTTCGCCTCCGCACGGTCCACCACCGCCGCCATGCCGGCCCGCGAGAAGCGTGCCCCCCGGTTGCTGACCAGCGACAGCAGGACCCGGTCATCGCCACGCGCCACCAAATGATCGGAAACGGTCTCGCTGACCGAGGGGCGGACCGCGACGGCGGCCAAGTGATCCTGGCTCTGGTGGCTGGCGATGGCCACCAGGTCTGTCTCGTCCAGCACCGGGCTGTGCTCCAGGACCGGCCGCGCCACCTCGATGCTGTCGTTGGCCAGTTGGGCGATCAGGTCGTGGGGGGCGCCGGCATGCCGGGCCAAGCGCTCGGAGAGGACTTGGCGGACCTTGCTTTCCATCTCGGCGGCCACGCGGCCCATGATGTCGCCGAAATGACCACGCTCCGTCTCCGAGAGGCCGTCGGAGCTATTCATGAACAGATCGGTGACCTCCTTGAGAAGCTGGCGCCGCCGCTCCTCGGAAGGTTCCTTGGCCAAGTCCACCAGATGTTGCAGGTGGCGTCTGTCGTTCGCCATTTCCATCTCCGCCTAGCGCCAGTTAACTGCGCGGCAGCGAGGAAGGCAAGCCCCTGGCCCGAGTTCTTGTCAGGCCGCCTTCCCGCCATGGGCGGCCGACCAGCCCACCGGGTCGGCGAGGAACTCCCTTACACCAGCAATGGAGTCCTCGGGGAAGTACCGCCCCTCGGCGGCCACCTCCAGGACGTCCTGCCAAGTCGCCAAGTAGTGCAGCCGCACTCCCAAGTCGCCCAGCACCTGCTCCGCACCCGGGAAGGCCCCGTAGTAGAAGACCACCAGCACGTCGGTCACCGTGGCACCCGCCTCGCGCAATGCCTGAACGAATCCCACCTTGCTTCCGCCATCGGTGGTCAGGTCCTCGACCAGCAAGACATTGGCCCCTTCGCGTACCTCGCCCTCGATGCGGGCGTTGCGGCCGAAGCCCTTGGGCTTCTTGCGCACGTAGAGCATGGGCAGAGACATCAGATCGGACACCCAGGCGGCATAGGGAATGCCCGCCGTTTCGCCGCCCGCCACCATGTCGAAGGTACGCAGGCCGCAGGCCTTGCCGAGAGCGGCCACGGCCATGCCGATGACGCGCCGCCGCTCCTCGGTGAAGGAAATCAGCTTGCGGCAGTCGATATAGGTGGGGCTGGCCCAGCCCGATGTCAGGATGTAGGGTTCCTGGGGGCGGAAGTTCACCGCCCCGATATCGAGCAGGATCTTCGCGGCATCGCGGCCGAAGGTCGTGGGGACGAAGACGGATTTGGTACTGGGCATCGCTTTTCCGGAGCCTGTAGGGGTATGATCGCCTCCGCCTGTTTACGGCTTTCCGGAGGCCGTGACAAGTTGGCCGGGAAGGGGGATGCCGATGGCGAGGAAAAAGACCGCGAAGCCCGATGTCGAGGCCTTGTTCGCCAAGGCCGTCATCGCCCTGCACAAGGGCAAGGTCGACTATGCGGAACCGGTCCTGGCCCAGGTCTTGGAACTGAACCCGGACCATGCGGACAGCTTGCATGTCATGGGTTTCATCGCCTTCCGGCGCGGTGAGGTGGACGAATCGGCCCGCCTGATCGGCCGCGCCGTCGCCCTGCAGCCGGACAATCCGGCTTTCCTGGGCAATTACGGCGCGGTGCTCAACGAGATGGGACTCTGGGACCAAGCGGAGTCCGCCTGTCGCAAGGCCGTCGACTTGGCGCCCGGCTATCCGGACGGACTGAACAACTTGGCCATCGCGCTGACCGAGCAGGGCCGCCTGGACGAGGCGGAGGACGTCTGCGCCGAAGCCATCGAATCCCGCCCCGACTTCGCTCCGGCGCGGATATCCCTCGGTAACCTGTACCGCCGCCAGGGCCGGCGGGAGGAAGCCGTCGCTGCCTACGAGGAAGCGGTCCATCTGCGGCCCGGCGATGCCTTGGCCCTGGGTAGCCTGGGGGCGGCGCTCCGCGAACTGGGCCGGTTGGAGGAAGCCGAGTCCGCCTGCCGCCGCGCCGTCGAACTGGCCCCCCATGCCGCCGAAGCCCTCGTGGTTCTGGGCACCGTGCTTCTGGCCAAGGGCGACGGGGATGAGGCCTTGGCCGTCTTCCAGCAGGCGGTACACCTCAATCCAGGCCATGCCGAGGCACGGCTCGACCTGGCCGCCGCGCTCTACCGCCTGGGGCGCGTCGACGAGGCCATCGCCGCCTATCGGGAAGCCGGCGCCATTTCGGCGGCCGCGGCCCGGGCGAGCGACGGGATGGGCGTGGCCCTCCTGGCGGCCGGCCGGTTGGCCGAGGCGCGGTATGCCTTTCGCGAGGCCCTCGACCTCGATCCCAATCTAGCCGGCACGTGGTACAATCTGGCCTCGGCCGGAGAGCCCCTCACCGAGGCGGACGCCGGCGCCATGGCGGCGCTGCTGGGCAAAGCGGACCTGGCGCCAGCCGGCCGCGCCGCCCTGCATTTCGCCCTTGGCGACCTGCGGGACCGCGAAGGCAAGCCGGGCGAGGCCTTCGCCCATTGGCGGTCAGGTAACGACTTGCGCCGCCGCGACTTCGATGCCGACGATTTCGACGCCAGGATCGAGGCCATCATGGCCGCCTTTCCCGCCGCTTCCTTCGCCGCCTGGAAGAAGGGGGAGGGGGATTCCGAACGGCCGGTCTTCGTGGTGGGTATGCCTCGTTCGGGTACCAGTCTGGTGGAACAGATTCTCGCCAGCCATCCGGAGATCTTCGGGGCCGGAGAGTTGGACGCCATCGGAAGCCTGGAGCCAGGCGACGCGGCGGCTTATCTAAGGCGTCTGCAAGCCATGGCGCCTTGGGCGGCGCGGGTGGTGGACAAGACGCCCGCCAACTTTCTGCACTTGGGAGCCATCGCCCGCATGTTTCCCGGCGCCCGTGTCATTCATTGCCTTCGCGACCCGCGCGACGTCCTGCTGTCCTGCTATCAGCAGAACTTCGCCGTTGGCCATGCCTGGACCACCAGTCTGGAAGGGATCGCCCGCTACCAGGCCGCCCATGACCGTCTGATGCACCATTGGCGGCGGGCGTTGCCCTTGCCTTTGCTGGAGGTGTCCTACGAGGCTTTGGTCGCCGACCCCGAAGCCTGGAGCCGTCGCCTGATCGACTTTCTCGGCCTGTCCTGGCATGAGGCGTGCCTGCGCTTCTTCGAAACCAAGCGTCCGGTGCTCACGGCGTCGGCCGCCCAGGTACGCCGGCCGGTCTATGCGTCTTCGGTCGGGCGCTGGAAGGTCTACGCGGATCTACTGGGCTGTTCCTAGGCGTCCCGCGTCGCGGACCGCCGTCAGGGTGGTGCGCGGCGTGATGGCCTCGGGGTCGGTCTTCAGGTGGATGAGGGCAGGACGTCCGGAGTCGACGCAGCGCTCGAAGGCGGGGGCGAAGTCGGCGGTAACGGCGACCGTTTCCGCATGGGCGCCGTGGGCACGGGCTAGGGCGGCGAAGTCGGGGCTGGTCAGGTCCGTACCGATGCTGCGCCCGGGGTAGCCGCGCTCCTGGTGCATGCGCACCGTGCCGTACATGCCGTTGTCCATCACCAGCACCACCATGGCTGCGCCCGATTGCATGGCGGTGGCCAGTTCGATGCCGGTCATGCCGAAGCCGCCGTCGCCGCAGACGCCGACCACCAAACGTTCGGGTGCCGCCAGCTTGGCCGCGATGGCCGCCGGCACTCCGTAGCCCATGGCACCGTTGACCGGACCCAGCAGCCGCCGCCCGCCGCCGAAGCGGATGAAGCGCTGCGGCCAGAAGGTGAAGTTGCCGGCATCCACCGTGACGATGGCGTCCTTCGGCAGGCGTTCGTCCAGCCAAGCCATGACCTGGGCCATGTCGAGAGGCTGGCGGGCCGGCTGGGGTGGACTGCGGTGCCGGTCGTGGCTTCGGCGGCCCTCGGCGGCCCAGGATTCCCAGCGGCGGCCGTCGAGGCCGGGCAGGCGGGCGGCCGCTTGGGCGAATTCCGCCATACCCGCCTGGATGGCGAGATGGGGCGGGAAGACCTTGCCGAATTCGGCGGCCTCCGGATGCACCTGCACCAGCGTGTGGCGGGCGGGATCGATCAACGTATAGCCCTGGGAAATCACTTGGCCCATCCGGGTACCGACGGCCAGGATCACGTCGGCGGAGCGTACCCGCGCCACCAGTTCCGGGTCGGCGTCGTAGCCCAGTTCTCCGATGTAGCAGGGATGGAAGTTGTCCAGGATGTCGTTGCGCCGGAAGCCACAAGCGGTGGGCAGGTTGGCCTGGGCGGCGAAGGCCAGGAGGTTGGCGCGGGCTGCGTCCGTCCAGCCGCCGCCACCGATCAGCATCACAGGCCGTTCCGCCTTCGCCAGCAGGGCACGCAGGCGTTCCATGGCCTCGGGACCGGGATAGGGGCCATCGGGGTCGATGCGCGGGGCGACCTCCGGGGGCGCCGGTTCGCGCAGCATGTCCTCGGGCAAGGCGAGCACGGCCGGTCCCTGGCGGCCCGACAGCGCCAGGCGGAAGGCGCGCGCCATGGCCTCGGGCAGCCGGTCGGCGCGTTCCGCCTGTTCGGCGCTTTTGGCCAGCGGACCGAAGAAGCGGCGGAAGTCCACTTCCTGGAAAGCCTCGCGGCCCAGGTGGGACCTTGGCACCTGGCCGACCAGAAGGATCAGGGGCGTCGAATCCTGGAAGGCGATATGGACGCCGATGGAGGCATTGCAGGCTCCGGGACCCCGCGTCACCAGGCAGACGCCGGGACGGCCCGTAAGCTTGGCTTCGGCCTCCGCCATGCAAATGGCGCCATGCTCGTGGCGGCAGGTAATCACCCGAATGCGGCCCTGAAGGTCGTAGAGGGCATCCAGCAAGGGCAGGAAACTCTCGCCGGGGACGAGGTAAACGCGTTCCACGCCCTGGGCCAGCAGAGCCTCGGCGATCAGGCGGGCACCTGGCTGGTTGTCGTTCGTCATCGTCCTATTCTCCCCCTCCGCCGGGCGCCCGGTCGATCCAGGAGCTCGCCTAAATGAAATTCACATGAGGCGGCGGATTGTCGACCAGTTGGTAGAGATACCGGTTGACCTCGTCCATGCGGCAGTTGCGCCGGCAGTGCTCGATGTCGAGTTCGTTCATGATGAAATGGTAGTTGGCCTTGCGCCGTTCGCCTTCCCAGATTTCCTGGAAGCCGGCCTCGTTGACGTTGCCGAACTCGAAGCGCTTGTCCAACAGGTAGGCGCTGCAGCCCGAAACCGTTCCGTTGGCCATGATGTAGGCCCAGAGGAAGGGCACCGAATAGCAGCGCGGATAGCGGTCCGACCGGCTGTACTTGCGCATGGTATGGCCGCGGAACACCACCTTGAACTTGTCCGTGTCGAAGCGTTCCAGGCCTTCGCCGACGGCGATCAGGGAATTGTAGTCCAGGCCTTCGTACTTCCGCGTCTTGCTGAAGACGTGCTGGGAGTAGGGCTTGACCACCAGGTAGTCGAGCCCGATCTCGTCGCGGCAGAGCAGCGCCAGGGTCTCGATCTCGCGGGCGTTCTCGGGCAGCAGCAGGATCTGGGCGCCGATGGTGCAACCGCCCGGCCCGCGCGCCTGGGCCAGGGCCTTCAGGTTGGCGACCGCCTGGCCGAAGTCCTCCGGCTTGGTGCGGTGGAGCTGGGCATAGGTTTCCGCCGTTCCGGCGTTGATCGACACCTTGATCCATGAGGTCAGCGGCAAGGCGCGCTCGATGAATCCCTTGGGCAGGATGGTGCCGTTGGTGGTGAACGAGACGTCGATGCCGGACGCCTTGGCGATCTCGACCAGATCGACGATCTTCTTGTGCAGCATGGGCTCGCCCTCGCCGGCGTACATGATGCTGCGCACGCCCAGGCGTCCCATTTCGGGAAGGCGGAGGCGCATGACCTCCAGGTCCAGCATGTCGGGCTTATAGCCGATGTAGTCGACGCCGCAGAAGACGCAACGATGGTTGCAGGCTCCGATCGGCGAGACCTCCATGTAGATGGGATAGACCGATTTGGCCTTTTCCCAGTCGTCCCGCGCCGCCAGCAATTGGGCGACCCGTTCGGGGTGGTAGATCAGCTTGTGGCTGTCGATCCTGTAGTCGTCGGCCATGACCGGGGACTCCCGTTTCCATTCTGGAACGCCTTTCCCCACCATAGCCGAAATATGGGTTGGGGGGGAAAGGGGGAGAATAGGCCGGCGTCAAATAACCGTCAGCATGCTGGCGACCAAGGGATGGCGGACGATGTCGACGTCGGTCAGGCGGACCACCGCCACGTCCGGCAGACGGTCCAGGCGGGCGGCGATGTCGGACAGACCGGACAGGCCGGGCAGCAGGTCGGTCTGGTCGGGATCGCCGGTCATCACCATGGTGGAATGCCACCCCAGCCGGGTCAGCAGCATCTTGAGCTGGCCATAGGTGCAGTTCTGGGCCTCGTCGATGACCACGAAGGCGTTGTTCAAGGTCCGGCCGCGCATGAAGGCCACGGGAGCGATCTCGATGCTGCCGTCGGCCAGCAGGGCCTTCAGCCGCTTGCCGCCCAGGCGGTCGGTCAGCGCGTCGTAGAGCGGGCGCAGGTAGGGCGCCAGCTTTTCCTGCATGTCGCCGGGCAGAAAGCCCAGGCTTTCGCCGGCTTCCACGGCGGGGCGGGTGAGCACGATGCGTTCGACCTGCCGGTCTTCCAGGGCTTCCACCGCCTTGGCGATGGCCAGGTAGGTCTTGCCCGTGCCGGCCGGGCCCAGGGCGAGCACCACGCCCCTCTCGGCGATGGCCGCCATCAGGGCTTCCTGGTTGGCGCTGCGCGGCCGCACGTGGCGGCGGTAGCTCATGTCGCGGTGGCCTTCCTCCAGCGGGTCCCAGCCGGCGCGCACGGGCACCAGGGCGCGGACGGTGGCGGATGTCTTGGCTTGGCGGGCGGCACGCTTGGTCATGGTTCAAGGTCTCCTCTGGCAGGGGATGGCCCGAAACGAAAGACGCCTCCACAAAGGAGGCGTCGGCGACGGTGGGGAAAGGGAAGAGGCGACGGCTCGCCCGTTGTCTGGACGGGCGACGGGCGAGGGGGACCTTGGTCCTGTCTGCCTGCTGGCGGCCACTGGGAAAACGACCCTCCCGGAACGAATCCACGGAAAGAGTCTATGCAAAAGTCGAAGCTAATCCCAGCCCTTTTTGTGGATGTCTCTCAGACGTCACACAACATATGGGATTGCGAGGGATACCGGATCAGGTGCGCGTCGTGTCCGGGCCGGGAGTTTTCTTCGGAGGCATGGGGCCGGACTTGGGCGGCGTGGGCGACTCCGTCGGCGGCTTCTTGCGGCGGATGACGATGTCACCGTTATCCTGGATTTCCGGTGTCTCATAACTGGGGACTGCTTGCAGGAAGGTCTCGATGAGGCCGAGCAGGCGGCTCAGGGTCTCATCGACCATGGCGCCCGGTGAATCCCGGCGCGGCGTCGGGCCTCCCTGCGCGAAGGCCACCGACCCCACTGCCATCCATAAGGCCAATCCCAAAGACGAAAGCCAAAGACGACGAGCCCGGACGCGGTCGCCAACGCCGATCAAGCGACGATGCTCACATGCGCCTTGGTCTGAGGCGCCGGCGACTTGTCGTCCCCCTGGCCGGCTTCCTTCTCGCCGCCGCCGCTGCCCGGCTGTTGTTCCGGAGCGTCGTGCTGGGCGGACTTGTCGGCCTGTTCCGCGGCTGCGGCGGCCTTGGCCCGCTCCTCCTTCTGGGCTTCCAGGGCTTCCTGGCGCGCCTGTTCGGCGTATTCCCGTTGACTCTGGGTCGCTTCCCTGGAAAACGCCAAAGCCGGCTGAACGATCAGGCGTTCCGAACCGACCGGTGGGACCCCATTGATTTCCGTTGCCATGACAGAACCTCCAAGTCTCGAAGATTAAAGGGCAGGAGCTTAAGCCTCTTCGTCGACAAGACGACCGAGGTGGGGGGCGACCGGGGGGGCCTTCGGAGTGTTGTTCTTGGCCTCGTCGCCGACCGTCCCTTGGTTGGAAACGCCAACCTGGACCGCATCGACCTGCCCGACGGTAGTCACCGCCGCGGTAGCTACCTGCACTTCCTGCGGGGCCTGACGGACCGCCGACTGGTAGGCACTCGAAAAAACGGAGCCTAAAGGTTCCATGGCCATTTCATCCTCCTTTCTGGAGACGAGACGCTTCTACGAGGCGAAAGTATAGCCTACCTGTCCTCGATCTTCAAGATGAGTGTCGCGAGCTGATTTTGTCACTGGGGCCGGCGCGCGTTTGACAAAGGTCCCAGGTCGGGTGTTGCAGGGCGGCGCGATTGGCCTTATGGTGCGCCGCTTCCGGTTGGGGCGTAGCCAAGCGGTAAGGCAGCGGTTTTTGGTACCGCCATTCCCAGGTTCGAATCCTGGCGCCCCAGCCAACTCCCGTTCCCCACCGAACCGGTCGTTCCGCGTGCTTCAAGGTGGCTGTCCTGGCCACATGGTGTGTAACGGCCTTGGTTGCAGGTAATCAGCCTCCAATATGTGGATAAGGGTGGGGGCTAATTCGCGTTATTCATGTTCACGGTAGTATTTTTTTCCCCATGAGAAGCACATGGGCGGAAATAATATATTTTAATTCTAGCTTTTAATCTTTCTAAAAGCTAAGTTAAGCCGACTTTGGGGTAGGGGGGGGGAGATGGCTTGGAAAATCCCACATGTTTCTAGGGTTGTTTCGCCGGGCGAGGGAGAAACTGTGCGTCTGAATTCCAAGGTCATGTTGGCGTTTACAATCATCGCCATCGGCCTCATTGCCATGCTTGTTGCGATAAACCTTTATGCATTCCGGTCGTTTTCCATCGCTTCGTCGTCTGAACATATCCGGACGGCCGCCGAGATCGTGCGGGTCCATCTGACCGAATCGATGATCAACGGGGTCATCGACAAGCGGGAGAACTTTCTGCGCCGCCTGATGGACGTCCAAGGTCTTTCCTCGGCTCGTGTGGTCCGCTCGCCCAAGGTTATCAACCAGTTCGGCGAGGGCCTCACCCAGGAGGCGCCTGTCGATGAGCTTGAGCGCCGGGTCATCGACGAGGGGAGGACGGCCTACGAAGTCGTCGAGGTTGATGGGGATACGATCTTCAGGGGCACAATCCCCTTCACTGCCACCGCAAAGGGTTCCCCCAATTGCCTTGAGTGCCACCAGGTTCCCGAAGGGACAGTATTGGGCGCGGTGACCCTCTCGATGTCCATTGGCAACCTCAAGTACAAGGCCTTGATGATCATTGCCGGCATCGTCGGAACGGTGGCGGTGTTCGCCGCGATCTCGCTCGTTCTCGTGCGCCGGGTGATTAAGCCCATCACGCAGACCGCCGTCGATGTCGAACATGTCGTCCAGAAGGCCCTTGCAGGGGACTTCAAAGCCCGCGTCACGCAGTCGAGCAACGATGAACTTGGCAAGATCGCCACCGACCTCAACGGGCTGCTGACATTTCTCGATAATGGCCTCCACCAGATCGGCGACAACGTCGCCCGTCTGACCAAGCGGTCTCCCAAGGCCGGCGAGAACCTGCTCGATGCCACCATCGACATGGTCAGCGGTCTGACCAGGGCGGCTCATTTCAAGCAGGCCATCGAGGAGGATGAAACCAAGGAAGAGATATACGAGCGTCTGTCCCGGGTGCTTGGCAACGAGCTCGATATCCACGAATATTCCATCTATGAGATGCATTCCAACAAGACGCAGATTCTTCCGCTCATCGTCGATGGCGAGAAGGATGCCGCCTGCCGCTGGTGCGACATGCAGATCACCGTGCGCGCCGAGGCTTGCCGGGCGCGGCGCACCGGCCATACGGTCAACGGCATCGAGAATCCAGACATCTGCTATTCCTTCAGGCCCAAGGACGGGCCGGGCAGCCGCCGACACGTATGCATCCCGGTCATCCAGTCGGGCGGGGTCGGCAATGTCCTGCAACTGGTGACCCATGGGGGCAACGAGGCCGATATCATCGAAAAACTCCCCCTGATCAACGTCTACCTTCGCGAGACGGCCCCGGTGCTGGAGAGCAAGCGCCTGATGGCGACCCTCAAGGAATCGAGCCTGCGCGACCCCATGACCGGCCTCAACAACCGCCGTTTCCTCGAAGAGTACATGGACACCCTGGTCGCCAACGCCGAGCGCCACAAGGCGGGCTTGACGATCATGATGCTCGATCTCGACCACTTTAAGATGGTCAACGACACCTACGGCCACGATGCCGGGGACGTCGTGATCAAGGAACTGGCCAAGGCGCTGCGCCAGTCGGTGCGGGCCAACGACTTGGTCATCCGTTTCGGTGGAGAAGAATTCCTCATCGTCCTCGTCGATACAAGGGTCGAGGCCGCCATCCCCGTCGCCGAGAAGATTCGGACCACGGTCGAGGCCATGGAAGTCATTACCCCGACCGCCAAACTGAAGAAGACCATTTCCATCGGCGTGGCCGGATTTCCGGAAGACAGCGGAACCTTCTGGCAGGCACTCAAGTTCGCCGACGTGGCGCTCTACCAAGCCAAGGAAAAGGGGCGCAACCAAGTCGTCCGTTTCGAGCCTTCCATGTGGACCGACAATACAAGTTACTGATGTTTACCCGACAAACCGCGCCGCAGGGTTTCTGCATCGTCACAGGGTTTCAAAGGAATTCTCCCCTGAAAGCCCCCTTGCCTCAGCCGCCCTTCTTGGCGAGCGTGGTGCGGGCGCGCTGAATGGCGGAATTGTTGAGACTGGGTTGGGGTTCGCGGCGGGTGCCGTAATCGCGGTCGACCAGCGCCGCGTAGTCGTTCACCAGTTCCAGGAGCTCTTCGCGCAGTTCGGCGTTGTCCGCCGCCAAGCGGCGGTTTTCGTCCTGCAGCGAGCTGTAGCGGTCGTGCTCGGCGCGCAGGGTGGCGATTTCCTGGCGGATGGTGTCCAGGCCTTCAAGCACGCGGTCCATGGGGAGCCTCCCTTGATTGGTCTTGCGCCGATGATCCCGCGCCGTGCCCGGCCTGTCAACCGGGGGCCGTCACTCGCCTTCCCCTTTCCCCTGCCGGTCGACGATGTCGCGCACCAAGCGGATGTGCATGCGCAAGGAGTAGGCCGCGTCGGCGTAGGACAGGGGGACGGGCAGGCGCTTGACCTCGTCGTCGATGGCTTTCAGGCGGGTCAGCATGTCCTTCAGCGCCTGGGGATCGGTGGCCTCGGCCGCCTGGGTCTCGATGGCCAGCAGGTCGCGGTACCAGCGGGAGATGCGCGATGTCACGCGCCAGCGGTAGACCGGCGGCAGGATCTTGGACAACGGGATCAACAGGGTGACCACCGGAATCAGCATCACCTTGAGGCGATCCACCAGATTGGCGGCCCAGAAGGGCAGATATTGTTGCAGCAGCGGCGGGCCGGAACGGAGGAATCGCTCCGCCTCGTCGCTCAGGGGGAACTCGGCGAATCGTGCGGACGGGAAGGTGCCGGGCGTCTCGAACAGATCGCCGGGGCCGTGGACTTGGCGAGCCGTCTGAAGTAGCAGAGACACCAGCGCCGGATGGAGATCGTCGCGCGCCACCATCATGGCGGCCGGTGCCACCAGGGTCACGTCGGCGGGCGGCAGGTCGGCGCCTAGATCGACCACGCCGCGCGGCAGGCGCACGGGGCTAAGGTAACGGGTGCGTAGCGCGTAGGCCTCGGCCTGCTCGAAAGTCATCAGGCGCAGGCTTTCGTCCTTCAGCATGGCTTCGATGAGCGGAGCGCGCGGCGAGGCCACCACCAGGGCTGCGTCGATTTCGCCCGATTGCAGGGCCACGTGGGCTTCCGGCCCGGCCAGGGGCAGCATTTCCGCCTCGTCGGCGCCGATGCCATTCTCGTCGAGCAGGCGGAAAGCGACGATTCGGGTGCCGCTGCCCTCCGCCCCCACGGCAAGCCGCCGTCCCTTCAGGCGGCTCAGGCGGTCCACCTGTTCTCCTTCGCGCATGAAGACCCAGAGCGGTTCCAGGAACAGGCTGCCCAGGGCCGTAAGGCCCGACGGGTCTACCGCCGGTGCCGTGCCGCCCTGGACGAAGGCCACCTGGATGCCGGTGGCTTCGTCCTTGAGGGAACGCAGGTTGGCCACCGATCCTTCCGAGGGCACCAGCTCGAGAGTCACCCCCTGGCGAGCCAGTATCTTGCGATAGCTCTCGCCGAACAACTGATAGGCTCCCAGCGCCGATCCGGTCGCCAAGCGGATGGTGCTGGGCGGGGCGGGTTCGACGAACTGGTATGCGACCAGGAAGCCCAGTACCGTAATCAGGAAGCCCAATCCGAAGGTACGGATGCGTTCGTTCTGGCCCCGCATGGCTACCTTGCCAAGTCGTTGAGGAATTCGAGTTGCCATTCCATGTCGGCGGGCGACAGGGGCCAAGTGCCGGCTTCTTCCGGTTCCAGGATATCGCGCGGTGCCAGGCCACCCAGGCGCTGCTGGACGACGAGCGCGGTATCCGGATCGAGTCCCGCCTTCCAGCAAACGGCGACGATGCCCTTGGCGCTATGGGTGAGAAAGGCTTTTTCCACCACCCCCCGCGCCACCCCGGACAATTCGGTCAGGGCCGCCCGGACGAAGTGGCGATCATTGCGCTTGAGGGCATCGGAAACCATGGAATGGTCCAGCTTGCCCTCCTGCATCAGGGTGGCGACCTTGGACTCCACGTCTTCGATATCGAACACGCCCGGCCCTTCCTTGGTCTTGCGGGGCATTGCGTCGGAACCCAGGTCGTCGGCCTCGGCCAAGCGTTTCTCGACCACCGCGCGAACCGCCGCCAGGGCGTCCGGATCGAGGTCGTGGCGTTTGTCCAATATATCCAGAAGGTTGCTGGCAACGTATCGTGCAACCTTCTGAGCGCAGCGGGTGGACAGCGTCGGCCTTTGCACGAGGGGCATGTGCCAGCGTTCGATGTCGACGGCGCGGTCGATCACCCGGTCCAGAGTTTCCTCGCGGATCTGGGCGCTACGATTGCCCAGCAGTTCGGCGATGGCGTCCACGTCGTCGCTGGCGACCACGGCTTCCGACACCCGCTCGCTGACGAAGGCGCGGCGCGAGATGGCGCCCAGCGCGCCTTTCACCGGATTGGTGACGATGATCTCGACCAGATCCTCGTCGGAAAGGACCGGGGAAAACTCCAACACCGGACCCGAGACCACCAGTTCCGCATCGCGGGCCAGCCGGCGGATCACCTCGGGCGGGGCATCGGCGATATCCTTGAGCGCTTCGGACAGGATCTGACGTACGCGGGTGGCCTGGTCGCGGGCCAGGGTCTCCAAGACTTCGTAGGTTTGGCGCTGCAGCTTGTCCTGTTCGTTGGCCGTGAGGCCGGGCGCCAGCTTGGCGATCTTGTCGGCCAAGCCCTCGCGGACCTCCTGATCGGCGTCGCCGGCCAGCATCAGGTCGGCCTGACGGGGCAAGGCCCTGTTGGCGGCAGCGGCGCGGCGCACCACCGGCTCGGAATCCTCGGCCAGGAAGTAGAGGAGTTCCGGCTTGAGGTCGGGACGGGCCGCCAAGCTGCGGCGCTGGCTGGCGTCACCGGTACGGGCCAGCTCCTTGGCTTCCTCGTAGCTCATCTTCCGTCCGACCAGATCGTCCGCGCGCACCGCTATTTCTCCTTACCCACGAGGTCGGCGAAGAATTCCAATTGCCAGGCCATCTCGTCCTCGCCCAAGGGATAGGCGGTCCCCCGGGGCTGCAGGACATCGGCGGGCGGAATGCGACCCATGCGCTGCTGGATGGGTACGGAGAGCTTGGCTGGCAGCTCCGCACGATGGCAGATGGCAAGAATACCCTTGGCACTGCGTTCGGCGAAGACTTTCTCGACCACCTTTGTCGGCAAGTCGCTACGCACGATCAGAGCGGCCAGGACGAAGGCATGGTCGGACGCGTGCATGGCCTTGGCGACCACGTTGTTGTCCAATCGGCCCGCGCCGTGCAGGCGCTTGGCAACGGTGATCGGTGGGGCGATCTTCAGGAAGTCCTGGCTGGAGGTGGGATCGGGCCCGCGGGAAATTGCGTCCCCGCGGGCGTCGGCCAGACGGCGCTGCACCACCGAACGGACCGCCTCCAGGGTGGCACCATCCAGATCGGTACGCTTTTCCAGGACACCGATCAGGTTGTCGGCGACGAACAGGGCCAGGCGGGCAGCGGTCCCCTGGGGCAGATGAGGGCGCCCCACCAGGGGCGCATGCCAAAGATCGACCGAGGGGGCGCGTTCGATCAGGGCGTCCAGGGTTTCCTCGCGGATCTGGGCGCTGGTGTTGCCGAGCAGGTCGGCGATGGCTTCCACGTCGTCGGTTGCCGCCACCGCATCGGACACGCCCTCGCTGACGTTGGCGCGCCGGGCGATGGCGCCCAGGCCGCCCGCGGCCGGGCCGGATTCGATGATCTCCAGCAGGTCGGCGTCCGAGAGTACGGGCGAATATTCCAGCACCGGGCCCGACACCACGATCTCGGCATCCCGCGCGAGCATCCGGATGACGTCGGTGGGCGCGTCGGCTACGTCCTTCAGGGCCTCGGACAGGATCTGGCGCACCCGCGTCATCTGGTCGCGGGCCAGGGTCTCCAGGGCTTCGTAGGTCTGGCGACGCAGCCGATCCTGGTCGTCGGTCGACAGTCCGGGGGCGAGCTTGGCGATCTTGCTGGCCAAACCCTCGCGTACCGACTGGTCGGAGTCGCGGGCCAGCAGCAGATCGGCCTGATGGGGAAGGGCTTGGTTCTCCGCCACCGCCCGGCGCACTTCGGGCGCCGGATCGTTGGCCAGGAAAAAGAGGATCTCGGGCGGCAAGTCGGTCCGTCCGGCCAAGCGGACCCGTGCCGCCGGATCGTGGTTCCGCGCCATTTCCTTGGCTTGTTCGTAATTCAGGGTTTCCGCCAAGCTCACCCCCTCAGCTTGCCTTGACCGCCGTGCCGGGCGGTTCGGCCAACCGGTATCCACCCTTGCCTGCCCGTTTGATGGCATACATGGCGGCATCGGCGCGGGCAAGGAGATCGTCGAGGCTTTCCCCGGTGGCAGGGTCGAACAGGGCGATGCCCAGCGAAATACCGAGGGGATGGGCCGCGTCCCCCGAATAACGCTGCAGCGATTTGCTGTCTTCGATCAAGACCGTGGCGCGCTTGATGGTGGTCTCGGGTGGGATGCCGTCCAGCCACATGGCGAATTCGTCGCCGCCCAGGCGGGCCAGTTGATCGCCGGGGCGCGAGTGTTCCAGCAGCATGTCACGCAAGGCCAGGATGGCCTCGTCGCCCACATGGTGGCCGTGCACGTCGTTGACGCGCTTGAAGTTGTCCATATCCACATAGAACAGGGCGGCGGTGGCGTTGGCGCGGACCAGGCGGGCGATGCGGCGCGGCAGTTCCTCCTCGAAGAAGGCGCGCCGGTTGAGCATGCCGGTCATCGGGTCCGTGCGCGACATCTTGACGATGTGCTCGTGGTTGGCGATCTGCTCGTTGGCGATGCCCAACTGGTTGGCCACGTCGCCCACGAGGATGCGGGCGTCGTCGTCCCAGGCTCCCGCCGCGCCATCGCGCCACAGTGCGACTGCCCCGTTCACCGCCTGACGATACTGGGTAGCGGTAAGCAGCACCACCCAATGGCCGATTTCCAGTTCCAGGACGCCGCCGTCGCTTTCCAGGGCCGTCAGGCGGTCTGCCAGCTTTTCCAGCCCCACCACCGTTCCATGTTCGGCCGCGACCGCGAAATATCCTTGATCCTGCTGGCGGAAGATGCGGCAACCGGCGGCGGCCAGGGCCCGCCCGGTGGCGGCGGCGGCGGCGGTCAGCATGTTGAGCGGTTCGACCTCGTCGCGAACCGTGCTGACGATGTAGTTGAGCAGCTGTTCGCGGTGGCGGGCGCGGGCGAGCGCCGCCTCCTGTTCCCGTTCCACGGTGACGTCGCGGCAGACGCCGCGCGTGCCGCGCCATTCTCCCTTCTCGCTGAGCAGGGGGACGCAGGATGCCAGAACGCAGGCCACTTCGCCTTCGGCCCGGTTCATCCAGAGTTCCACGTCGCTCAAGGGGCGGTCGCTGACGAAGGGGAGAGGATCGTATTCGTCGGCGTTGCGGACGAATTGCTCGGGACGGCGGCCCACCAACTCGTTCGCCGCATAGCCCAGGGCGCCACGCGAGGAAACGAAGACGAACTGGCCTTCCGGCCCCACCTCCCAGGCGAAATCGGATGATACCTCCACCAAGTCCTTGTAACGCTGGCGGGATTCGACGAGGGCGGAGCGCAGGTTGCGTTCCATGGTCAGATCGCGGGCCAGCACCAGGAACAGGTTGTCCCGCTCCCGCGGCACGACGGTTACCTCCAGCAAGACTTCGCCCCGGGTTCCGGCCAGCGAGACGGTGCCGACCGCGAGAGTCGAATCGAGGGCGGCCTTCTCGATCAGTCCGAGGACCTCGGGGATGGCGTTGTGGCGGAGCAGCGCCTCGACCCCGGCGCCCTTGGCGTTGGCGGCGGCGACTTGGCCGTTGCCGCGGACCAGCAGGGCCGCGCCGGGAAACCCGGCCAGCAGGCCTTCGCTTTCGCCCGTCCGCTCGTTCCGCAGGTCGTCCACGTCTTCCCCCAATGCCCAGGCCGGTCCAACCTCCTGGACTTTACCCTCTACATCGGTTGGAAGGCCAGCATTTCAAGAATTCATCCAATCCAGGCGCCGTCCCCGGCCGAAGACCGAGATATCTTCGGACGGCTTGCCGAACAGGTAGCCCTGGACATAGCGGATACCGCAGTCCTTGACGAACTTGAACATCGCGAGGTCGTCGACCATCTCCGCGATGATGTCGACGCCCAGTTCGGTGCAAAGCGTCGCCAATGCCTTGAGGAAGGCCCGGCCGCGCGGGCCGGCGATGGCTTGCTTCAGAGCTTCCCCGTCCAGTTTCACGACGTCGACCTCAAGGGCCGAGAGGTACTGGAAGTTGGCGGCGCCGGCGCCGAAATCGTCGAGGCAAACCTCGTGCCCGCGCTTGCGCAGGCTCTGGATGAAGCGGTTAGCCGCATCCAGGTCGTGGATGCGGGCGGACTCGGTGATTTCGAAGATCAGGGACCGCTGGGCCCAGGTATTCTGGGCCAACTGCCGGTGCAGTTCGTCAACGAAGGACAGCACTCCGATGGAATGGCCCGACAAGTTGACGGCAATGCGGTACCGGCCCAGGCGGTTTTCGCGGGCCAGCCAGTCCAGGGCCTTGAGCACCATCGCCATGTCGAAGTCGCAGATCAGGCCGGTTTCCTCGGCGAAGGTGATGTAGCGGTAGGGCGAGCCCTGGCCGATGGCGGTGGGAAAACTTGCCAGGACCTCGAAATGGTGCGCCCGGCCGGTTTCCACATGATTGATGGGCTGGAAGCGCATGCCGAACTCGCCAGCCAGAACCAGGTTCTTGAACAGGTCCACCGCCCGCACCGCCTCGCCGACCAGCGACGACAGGTTGTTCGACAGTTTCTTCAGGGTGAAGGCCGGGCCCTCGTTCTTGCGGAAACGGTTGATGACGTGCAATAGGCCGGTCGCCAAATCCTGTTCGCTGACCAGATGGGTATCGACCGCGATGGTAGCCGAACCGACATCGACCCCTCTTTCCTCCGGGTCGGCGGCGCGGGCGTAATTGGCGATCTTGTCTTCCAGGTCGCCCACGTCCACCTCGGCCGTGTGGACCAAGCTGTAGCGCCCCGGCGCCACCACGCCGGCGGCATCCCCGTCCACCGCATGGGCCTTCAGGCAGGCGCCGATGGTTCTCTCCAGTTGCCGGTGGGCATCGGGCTGCAGGCGGGCCTGCAGGTCCGAAAAGCCGTCCAACTGGATCAGGGTGAGGGCCCGCGGGGCATCTTTGGCTTCCGGGGTGCGGGTGACTGGGGTAGCGCCCAGGGCCTCGCAGGCGATTTCGGAGAAGGTGTCGCTGCGATAGAGCCCCGAGGTGGTATCCCGGTGCAGTTCCCGTTCCGGATGGCGGAGCGCAGCCGGCGGCCCAACCCGGAAGGACAGGAAGAAGTGGCGATTCAGGTCGGGCAGGAAATAGCCGGCGAATTGCAGGGGGGCCGTCGGCCCGCGTATTCCCTGGAGGCGGATGGAGACATTCTCGATGCGGCCGCGATGGCGGGCCGCGTCGAGAAGTTCGGCCACCAGCGGTCGGTCGGCGGGCAGAACCAGATCCCCGAAGCCCAGGCCCTTCAGGTCGTCCGGCTGGCGGCCGAGAACGGCATCGACCACGCCGCCGGAGAACTGGACGACGCCGGCCTCATCCAGCTCAAGAATCATATCGGCCCAGCAGAATGCCAGGGCGACGAAGCGATCCCGCTCCGATTTCAGGGCTGGAGGTGGCTGGCTGATCGTGTCCGGCATGGCCTTCCCCGCCGGATTGAAATTCCAAGGAGAAATTCTCGTACCGGAGCAGGACGGCGACAAGAACGGAATCGGTATGGCTGCCGGGGCGTCTTGACATGGCCGGGTGGAATGCAAACCTTCTAGCCGTGATGATGAAACGCCACCTTCTCGCCCTTTTCGCATTCCTGGGAGGCTTCGCCATGGCGCCGTCCGAACCCGTTCCCTTGGCCCGGACCGAACCGCTCGATCTGGCCGTCGCCACCTTCGCCGGCGGCTGCTTCTGGTGCGTGGAATCGGGCTTCGCCAAGCTGCCGGGGGTCCATCGTGCCGTCTCCGGCTATGCCGGCGGCAAGGAGGCCAACCCTACCTACGAACAGGTCTGCCGGGGCGCCACCGGCCATCTGGAATCGGTCCAGGTCGAATACGATCCACGGGTGGTGTCCTACGCCGGCCTGCTGGAAGCCTTCTGGCGGATGTTCGATCCCACCGATGGGCATGGACAGTTTCACGACCGCGGCCCCCAGTACCGGCCGGCGATCTTCTACCACGACGAGGCGCAACGGGAGGCGGCGGAGCGTTCCCGTTCCGCCTTGGCGGCTTCCGGCAGGTTCGACCGCCCCATCGCGGTGGCGATCCTGCCTTTTACCGGATTCCATGCCGCGGAAGACCACCACCAGGACTACCATCGCAAGAACGCCCTGCAATATCAGGCCTATGCGGTGGGATCGGGACGTCTGTCCTTCGTCCGCGCCGCCTGGGGTGCCGATCTGGCGGTCGACGTGACCCGGATCGGCAAGCCGGAGCGGCGCTACGCCCGCCCGCCCGAGGCGGAGTTGCGCCAACGCCTGACCCCGCTGCAATGGAAGGTCACCCAGGAGGAGGGGACCGAGAGGGCTTTTTCCAACGAGTACTGGGACGAGAAGCGGGACGGGCTTTACGTCGATCTCGTCAGCGGCGAGCCCTTGTTCTCGTCTCGCGACAAGTTCGATTCCGGCACCGGCTGGCCCAGCTTCACCAAGCCCCTGGCGCCGGACCGCGTGACCACCCGTAGCGACCGCAAGCTGTTCTCCGTCCGCACCGAAGTGCGCAGCAAGGCCGGAAATTCCCACCTTGGCCATGTCTTCGACGATGGCCCGGCACCGACGGGGCTGCGCTATTGCATGAATTCGGCGGCCTTGCGCTTCATCCCCAAGGAAAAGCTGGCGGAGGAAGGCTACGGCGACTTCCTGTCCCTGTTCGGGGAGCGGTGAGATTTCCGCTCAGTCCCGTTCCTCGCCCAGGCTCATGATGCCGATGGCCATGCCGGCGCCGCCGAAGGTGACGAACAGGCCGAAGAACAGCAGGAACAGGTAGATCCAGCCGTCCCGCGAGGCCACGATCATGCTGCGCATGCCGCCGGCATCCACGTAAAGCAGCAGGCCGCCGAACAAGAAGCCGCCCAGAACCCCCGCCACCAGATGCCTGAGCAGGAAGCCCAGCACGTCCTTCTGGTGGGGCAGCAGGGAGGTCATGGCGGCGTCTCCTCCAGGGGATCGGTCCCGCGGGCGGCGATCAGCGCCTTCAGGTCGGCCACCGCCGCTTCCAGGGCGTCGTCGTCGGTGCTCCGCGCCACCAGGCTGACCCCCAGCCGGCCCTGGCGGATGAAGGGATAGCTGCCGATCTCGACCGCCGGATGGCGGTTCTGGACCGCCGCCAGGTCGCCGGCCAGACCCCCTTCCGGCGTGAAGCCGGAGACGGTGCGCGCCCGTTGCGGGACGCCGCCGGCCAGCCGGTCCTTGAGACCTTCGAACATGGCCTGGGCGATCATCGGCACCCCGGCCAGCACGAAGACGTTTTCCACCTGGAAGCCGGGGGCCCGGCTCACCGGGTTGTCGATCAGGATCGAGCCTGCGGGGACGTCGGCCATGCGCAGGCGGGCCGGGTTGACGTCGTCGGGCCGGTAATGGCTGAGCAACAGCGCCTCGGCCTGCGGATCGCGCACCAAAGGCCGGCCGAAGGCCTTGGCGATGCAGGCGGCGGTGATGTCGTCGTGGGTCGGCCCGATGCCGCCGGTGGTGAAGACGTAGTCGTAACGGGCCCGGCATTCGTCGACCGCGGCCACGATGGCCGCCTCGTCGTCGCGCAGCACCCGCGCCTCGACCAGGCGGATGCCCAGGTCGTTCAGGCGGGCGCCCAGGAACTGGATGTTGGCGTCGCGGGTGCGGCCCGAGAGTACCTCGTTGCCGATCACGATGACGCAGGCGGTGTAGGTCCGTGGCTCGCTCATGCGGACCAGTCTACACCATTACGCCAGGAAATCCCTAAGCAGCGGCACCAAAGGGATGTCGGCGGGGGGCATGGGCAGGTCGGCTAAGCGGGCGGGCGCCACCCAGCGCAGTTCCTGGCCTTCCAGGGGCGTCACGGTGCCCTTCCAGGTCCGGCAGACGTAAAGGGGCATCAACAGGTGGAAGCCGAGGTCCTCGTAAGGGTGTGAGGCGAAGGCGAAAGGTGCGAGGCAGCTTTCCGTGATGTCGACCGCCAGTTCCTCCTTCAGTTCGCGCACCAGCGCCGCCTCGGGGGTCTCGCCCTCGTGGACCTTGCCGCCGGGGAACTCCCAGAGCCCCGCCATGGCCTTGCCGGCCGGGCGGCGGGCAAGCAGGACGCGGCCGTCCGCGTCCACCATCGCCACCGCCGTCACCAGCAGCATCGGCAAGGGACGCGACGGCCGGCGCACGGGGGCGTCGTAGCAGCCCCCGGTCATGACCGGTAGTCGGCGTTGATGGCGATATATTCATGGGTCAGGTCGCAGGTCCAGACGGTGGCGCGACCGCCGCCGACCCCCACGTCCACCTCGATGGCGATTTCCTGGCCCTTCATGTGGGCGGCCACCGGCGCCTCGTCGTAGCCGGGCACGCGGCAGCCGTCGGCCGCCACCTGGACGCCGCCGATGCGGATCGCCAGGCGGTCGCGGTCGGCG
>JAMOBD010000009.1 GCA_039908345.1 Magnetospirillum sp. WYHS-4 | reverse complement strand
GGCATCAAGGGGGCCTTCCTCATGTCGATCAACGACATCCCGGAGGTCCGGGCCCTCTTTTCCCGCTTCCACGTCCAGGCGGTCGAGACCACCTACACCATCGGGGGTGGCGACAAGGCTAGCGCCGTCCTGCCATTCCCGCGACGCCTCCAGCTTTTTCCGCTCGGCCGCCTCGACGGCGCGGGCGTAGGTATCCTGGTCGAGCGCTGCGTTGCGCAGCAGTTCGTCCAGTTCCGCCAGGGTGTCGCGGTATTCCTCCTCGGCCGTGCGATGGTGCTTGGTAATCTCGGCCCCCTTCTCGCGGAGTTTGGCTTCCGCATCCAGGGCCTCATTGATGTCGCGGATGGCCTCCTTCTGGTCGAAAAGGGCGCCGGACAGGCGCTCGACCTCGCTGCGCTGGGTTTCGGTCGCTCCCTCCGGCAGGCGGGAGAGCGCCTGGTCGATAGCGGCGCCCCGGGGGTCAGTGGCGGCACCCAACTGGCGCTCCAGGTCGGCGATCACCTTGCGGGCCTGGGCGTCGCTGCGCCCGGCGGCTTCGCGCAGAGGCTTTTCGATAGCTTCCACCTTGCGGGCCGCGATGTCCCTGAGCCGGGCGATCTCCCGCTCGACGTCCGCCTCCTTGATGCCCGCCCGGCCGCGCTTTTTCTCGGCCATGGCGATGTCGCGGGCCAGTTGGGCATGGGATCTGCTACTCCCGGATCAGGAACCGATGCGGCGAATGCCGGCTATTTCTCCGCATGGCGCGCGGCGAAATGGCGGGTCGTTGCGGAGGAAACCAATTTAGCGTATGGTTTCCACAGAAATAGAGGAGGACGCCATGCCCCAGATCAGCCACGTGGCCGAGCCGCAGGCCGGGCCGACACTATCCAAGGCCGTGGTCCGAGCGGCGGCCACGCTCCACGTCAACCAGGCGGCCCTTGCCGACACCATCGGCATGAGCCGGGCCACGGCCTCCCGCCTGCATTCCGGCGGCTATGTCCTCGACCCCGGCCGGAAGAAGGAATGGGAGCTGGCGCTTCTCTTCGTCCGCATGTTCCGCTCGCTCGATGCCATTCTGGGCCACGGCGAACAGGCGAGGCTGTGGCTGGAGAGCGATAATCTTGCCCTGAACGGCCGGCCCGCCGACCTGATCCGCACCACCGAGGGATTGATCCGTGTCATCCAGTACCTGGACGCCTATCGCGGTCGCGTCTGAGGCCGTTCAAGCGCGGTTCGACTTATGGCGGGCCGTCGAGGCCCAGCATGCGGTCGCGACCATGGTGCTGGTGGACACCCTGGACGAGCAGGCGCTGCTCGAACAGCTTCTGGAAGGCTCGAAACCTCCCCTGCCGCGTGGCGCCGGGGGATTGCACTGGTTGCTGTTCACGCCTTTCCGCTATCCGCCGCCGCCGGCCGGGTCGCGCTTCCGGGGACCGCTCGACCCCGGCGTGTTCTACGGCGCTGATGAGATACGTGCCGCCTGCGCCGAACTCGGCTACTGGCGCTGGCGCTTCCTGGTGGAGAGCCCCGCCCTCGTCGCCCTCGACCCCAGGCAACAGACGGTCTTCCGGGTGGCCATCGCCTCCCTGACGGTGGATCTCCGGAACCCTCCCTTCGCCAGGAACCGGAAGAAGTGGACCGATCCTGCCGATTACGAGGCAACACAACACTTCGGCCGGCAGGCCCGCGAGGTTGGGATCGGCGCCATCCGCTACCAGTCGGTACGCGATCCCGAGCGCGGTGGCTGTGGCGCGGTCCTGAACCCGGACGCCTTCGCCGAGAAAACTCCTCTGGAAACCCAGACGTGGTGGCTTTCGGTCACCCGCGAGCGGGTGATCTGGCAGAGGGAGGACGTCTTCCAGAAGTCGGGATGGGAATTCGACAGTCGGACCTTCACTGCTCCTTGAGCTTCAGCGCCCCGGCTCCCGCCAGTGGCGGACCACGAGGCGGGGCAGTTCGGCGATCCACTTTTCGGCGGCGGCCACGTCGAGGCGCTTCCTGACGGTGACCTGGGGGACCAGGATGAACATGGGCACCGTCGCCAGCCCGCGTCCGGTCCGCAAGGCCGACTCGCCGGCCTTCCCGAAGCCGCCCCGCTTGCCGGTGCGGGCGCGCCGGTTCTCGGCGACCGGGAGCGAGGGGCCGCCGCGCCGGTAGACGAAGCGAAGCTTGGCGCCGTGCCGACGCTCCCAGCGGCATACGTCCGGGCCCCTGAAGCCTTCGTCACCGAAATCCTGTGGCCGGAATTCCAGGAGATCAACCGGGAACTGGCCAGCTATCTGGACGAGGTGACCGAGCGGATCATCCGCGAGGAGGTCCACGGCGAGACCGCCTATGCCGAGGAACGGGAAGACTCCTCATGACGAAACGATCTTCTGGGGGCTGCCTTCCTGTCACTGATCCTGAAAGACCCACCACCCCCGGACATTCGCGGGAGGAGCGGAGCCCGTCAGAACCGTCCAGAGCCGGCCCAGCGTGGTTCCTTCGGGAAAGCGGCAGTTTCGAATCTCGCGGCTGCCGAGTTGGACTCCGGCAGCCTTGATGGAATACCGCTCCGGAAACGCGGTATCGGCATCGCCGTGCGGGCGGGCAGGGGCGCCCACCCATGCTTCCGTCTTCCCCGTTTCGGAATTCCTCAGGTCCAGCCGAAGATTCGGAAGGCCGGCGCAGGTGAAGCAGATAGCCCAACGCTCCAGTTGCAGAAGGACGCCGACGACTTCGATGCGCCTTGCTCCGGCGGAACCGGCAACCAGCAACGGCCCCTTCTCGTCGGCGCAGACGAGGTCCTCCGCCAGGGCGATATCCGGGGAAGCTATGGCTGCGAAAAGGGCCAGCGCGAAAGCCAGGGGGCGGGGCATGCCGATCATCTCAGCATAACGGAATCAGTTCGATGGATAGCAAGACCGTCACCGTCTCGGGGAACAGCTGCCAGCCATCGCTCTTCTCGACGAAGACGATCCGGATCGGATATCCACCGGCCGAACCTCCGAAAACGCCGGCCTCGCCGGGCAACGGCTTCAGATCGAAGGGTTCCCACTTTTCCGAGGTCGTGCCTCCGGTGTTCTGGACGGCCTCCTTGATTTCCCAGCGATGGCCGGGCGCAAGCGGCACCGCCATATGAAGGCGGAAGTCGTGTCTCTGGGTGACGCTTCCCTTGAAGTCGCTCTTGTCGACCGTCACGATCCGGGGCCCCAGCGGCAGCGGCGGCGCCTCGATGGTCAGCAGGAAGGGCACCCAACCGCGCTTTCCATTCGCGTGTACGTAATGCGGGTTGAGATGGGTGGGCACCTCTCCTTGGTGCCCAGCCGGAGAAAAGCGGGCCGTCTCGCCGTCATCTTCCCGACGCCGTTGATCCAGCCATCGGCGGTGAGCGCGAACACCCTTCCGTCCGTCACGTCGGTGGGGCCGCCCCCGCAAGCCTTGGCCGGGCCGGCCGCCATGGCCAATCCGAACAGGAGCAACAGGGCCGTTCCAGCCACCGCTCGAATGTCCATGATGAATTGTCCCCCCATGGAAGAGATGCCATCATGGCGGCCCGATAATGTCAACTTCATGGTCTTGATGCGCCGATTATTGCTGGCGGGGTTCCTGATCGGCCTGCTGCCCATCCAATCCCTGGCCGCCGAGGCCCGGCTCTGGATCGTCTCGCCCGACCGTCTGGGAGACCTGTCCAACTGCTCCAAGGAGGCCGAGCGTGCGGTCGCGCTTGGCTCGGCGGCGGCCCGCCTGGTGGCTTCCGATGCCCTGGTGCGCTGGGCGGACGGGTGGTTCCTGGTTCATGGGGAGGAAGGCAGCAAGGGCGATCCGGGGCGGGTGCTGGACCAGTGTTTCCTCCTGGAGGTCGATGGCCGCGCGATCGCCAGCGGCGCGGTGGTGTCACGCTACTCGGCCCGCCTGTTGCGGTTTCCCGCGTTGCTGATCTGGTCGCTTGGGCAGAGGCCGCTGGAATTCCTCCTGACGCCGCGATATCCCGACGACACGCTGGGCGCCATTCCCCCGTCCTGGCGCGACGTCCTGCCAAGCCTGCGTTGAGCCCTTGGGCACGCGCCCTCTTGGGTTGATGGCGACGACAAGGGCCTCAAGCTGGCGGAGATCCTGCGCGATAAGCCCCTCGACCGGCAGGCCCAGCGGAGCCGATTCGATTTCGCCTCGCCAATACCCTCGCGCGGCTGAACCTCTTCTTCCCGGTGCCGGTCTCTCCCTCCACCAGGAACAGAATGAAAAGGTACAGCCAACTGAATCGAGCCAAGCCCTTGAACCCACACAGGTCACGAAGTACGGTACCGGCATGTTGATGTTAAGTTGTTTTGGAGAATAACGTCGGGAGATTGAAGGAATTTTCCCCAAGAAGGCGCCTATAGGGCGGTGAAGTTCAGGTAACGGCTCGAAGAAGTCCCGGATAATGTCACGTAAGCCTTAGAAATATTGAGGTTTTTCTTGGGACTGTCAACCGCAAAGCCGTGGCCGGCCAGCTTGGAGACTTTACCTGCTATGTAAAGTGGCGGATATCATGAGACCAACACCCAACCGTCTCTGTGCCGGGCGCGGAACGCACGGAGACGGGTTTATGGACGGAACGACGGGCGGAAAAAGCTGGTGTCAAACCCCGTCCCTGAAAAATCAACGCGCTACCGTTTCTCCAGATCAGCCGCCCATTGAAGAAGAAGCAGAGAATTTCCGTGGCCCTACTGGTTGGCAACGGCATTCCAAAATCATCCCGTCTTCTCCGTCTCAAACACCACACCCTCGCAGGCTGTCCCCAATGGAATCTCCACGTCAATGGAAGCGAAGCGAAGAACGGCCTTGTCGCCCACAACGTCCATCACCTCCCAGCCGCTCGCTGTCCGGTGCCAGGTCTCCGCCTTGATCTCCGTTGACGACACCAGGGCGATTTCACGCACGGAAGGAATAGCACGATAATCTGGGATCTTGGAGCCCCGGTCGAAATTGGCGGTGCCGGGGGAAAGCACCTCGATGATGACGACGGGCTCTCCAAGATAGCGATCACCGGGCCTCCTAGGGGAGCATCCGATCGCCAGATCGGCCTGATAGAAGGTGTCCCCCCGGCTCGGGCTTCGAATGCCGACTTCCGCCGATGCCCTGCAAGGCGGACGAAGTTTCGTGCCGATGTCGATGGCCAGGTTCACGATGATGTCCGCATGTGCCACGGAAGGCGGAGCCATGGCGAAGACCTCGCCGCCTACCAGTTCGTAGCGGGTGTCGGTGCCGTCGTCCCAGGCCAGAAACTCTTCCACCGTCATGTGCGATGGCTGCTTCAGTACCGCTTGTGCCATGCCGACGCCTCTCCGGACCAAGCGTTACGAGCCGGACTATAGCAGAATTTCCCGAGGCAGGGAAAACCGGAAGTCAGAACCCGCTCTCCCGGATCTGTACCGCGAGGGTGGCCCGCCAGAGGCGGGAGGCACAGATGTCGCCGTGTATGACGGTCCCCGCCGCGTCGGACAAGGCTCCAAGGAAGGCCGCGCCGACGCCATCGTCCAGCCCCCTGGCGGCCCGGCATGAAAAAGCCGTAAATGAGAGCGGTAATGTGTCTATCGTTCATTTCGATCTTGGGGAGGGAAACGATGAGGCCTCGGGATTCCATATTCCATTTGCTGGCCGTGACCTCGCGTCAGTTCGTGCATCGCCTGCTATCGGTCGTCGGATCGGCCCTGGCTGCACTCGGGTCGACGCGGGGGTGTGCGCCCGCACCAGAACCCGGCAACGGCGATTTGTTGGCGCTGGAAGAGGTGGCAGCCCGGATCGGGGTCGATGTCCCGGGCATCCGCCGCGCCATCGCCAAGGGTGACCTTCCGGCTGTGTGGACAGGCAAAGAGCAGCGAGTCGAACGAAGTGCGCTGGAACGGACACTTGCCATCGTCGCCGCCAATTACGGGTCTCCGCCATGATATTCGGCCGCAGGCATAACTTCGTCGACGGGGACTTGCCATGAACCCATTCTTTCGCACGGCTTTTGCCCTGCTGGCGCTGTGCATGACCGGTTGCGTCCCCTTCGTGCTGGAGGGACAAAGCCGCCACTTCGCCGCAAGAGAATACAGTTACCCCCTCGCCGACGGGATCTATGTCGTGGAGGGGGAAGCCAGGACGTCGGTGAAGTTGGTCGCCCAGACCGATCACCTCGCCGCCACCGTGATCGAGGATGGCCGCGAGACGATCACCTTGATCGGAGGGTTCGTCGCACTCGGCACCCCCGGCCATTTCATCTTCCAGGCAACCGATGCCACCGAGAACGGCAAGGCGGTCAGCAAGGCTCCGGAAGAAACCAACTATATCCCGGTGCGCATTGCCAACAGCGGCGAGGTGACCTGGTTCGCCGGACCTGACCGTTGCGATGCAGATTGTTCCAGGTTGCTTTTGGATCACGACTTCCGCCTGGATGACGGCGAATGGAAGGCCCCGAAAGGCCTGTCCAAGGCGCAACTGACGGCGTTCTACGAGGCATTGGCGCCCTTGCTGGACAGGAGCGCATGGAAAGGAACGACGATGCTGCGCATTGCCGGCTTATGAGGGAGAGCCCGCACTATGAAGCGGCGTCTTTGTGATCTTTGGATCGATGGGCCTTGTCGCTCCGGCCGTCGCTTGTAACCGCGCCGTCGTCAACCCGTTCCGCTCAACGCCGCAGGAGATCACTCCCATTCGATGGTGCCCGGCGGCTTCGAGGTGACGTCGAAGACGACCCGGTTGATGCCGCGCACCTCGTTGATGATGCGGTTGGCCGTGCGGCTCAGGAACTCCATGTCGAAGCGGTAGAAGTCGGCCGTCATTCCGTCCGTGGACGTCACGGCGCGTAACGCGCAGACGTGGTCGTAGGTCCGCGCGTCGCCCATCACGCCCACCGTCTGCACCGGCAACAGCACCGCGAAGGCCTGCCAGATGGCGTCGTAGAGGCCGGCGTTGCGGATTTCCTCCAGGTAGATGGCATCGGCCTTCCTGAGGATCTCCAGCTTTTCCCGGCTCACCCCGCCCGGTAGGCGGATGGCCAGGCCGGGGCCGGGGAACGGGTGGCGGCCGATGAATCGTTCCGGCAGTCCCAGTTCCCGCCCCAGGGCCCGCACCTCATCCTTGAACAGTTCGCGCAACGGCTCGACCAGGGCCATGTTCATGCGCTCCGGCAGGCCGCCCACGTTGTGGTGGGACTTGATGGTCACGCTGGGCCCGCCGGTGAAGGACACCGACTCGATGACGTCGGGATACAGGGTGCCCTGGGCCAGGAACTCGGCTCCGCCTACCTTCCTGGCTTCCTCCTCGAAGACGTCGATGAAGGTGGCGCCGATGGTCTTGCGCTTCTTCTCGGGGTCGACCATGCCTTCCAGCTTGCCGATGAACAGGTCGGAAGCGTCGCGGTGCACCAAGTGGATGTTGTAGTGGTCGCGGAACAGCCCGACCACCTCTTCGGCCTCGCCCATACGCATGAAACCGGTATCGACGAAGACGCAGACGAGTTGGTCGCCGATGGCCTCGTGCAGCAGCGCCGCCACCACCGAGGAATCGACGCCCCCCGACAGGCCGCAGATCACCCGCTTCTCGCCGACCTGGGCGCGGACCTTGGCGATTTCCTGCTCGCGGAAGGCGGCCATGGTCCAGTCCCCCTTGCAGCCCGCCACCCGGTGGGTGAAGTTGCGGATCAACTGGGCGCCATGGGGGGTATGGACCACCTCGGGATGGAACTGAACGCCGTAGAAGCGCCGGTCGTCGTCGGCGATGGCGGCGAACGGCGCCCCTTCCGACACGCCCACGGCCCGAAAGCCCCGGGGCAGCGCCGTGACGCGATCACCGTGGCTCATCCAGACCTGTTCGCGTCCGCCGGCCATCCAGACGCCGTGGAACAGCTCGCAGTCTTCCTGAATCTCGACGTAGGCGCGGCCGAACTCGCGATGGTCGGAGGCTTCCACCTTGCCGCCCAGTTGTTCCACCATGGTCTGCTGGCCGTAGCAGATGCCCAGCACCGGCAGGCCCATCTCCCACAGGCCGTCGGGGGCGCGCGGCGTGTCCTTGTGGGTCACCGATGCCGGACCGCCCGACAGGATCACCGCCTTGGGCCCGAAAGCCCGGATGCTGTCCACGGTCACCTTGTTGAAGGGATGGATCTCGCTGTAGACGCCGCTTTCGCGGACGCGGCGGGCGATCAACTGGGTGACCTGCGAACCGAAATCGACGATCAGGATGCGCTCGGACATGGCGGGTGGGCTCCCTGGAGGGCAAGACGGGTGCCGGACCATAGCCGATCCGGTCCGGCCCTTCCAGGGGAGTGATACCGGTCACATTTCCGTTGGGTGCCGGACGCGCTATAATGCCGCCGTACCCCAGGAGGATTCGCGCGACAGGAGGATGACGATGACCGAGATCGACGATCTGTTCCGCCGCGTCGAAGCCGCCAAGGCCACGCTGGACGAATCGGAGCACAACCAAGCCCGTCGCTTCGAGGAACTGGCTCGCCATCTGGACGAGGCCACCGCCCGCCTGGAACGCCAGGACGCCCTGATCCACGATCGGGAAGCCCGTCACGAGGTCCTGAAGACGGAAAACCGCCAACTCAAGACCATGCTGCTGTCCCTGCTGGCCGCCGTGGAATCGCGCAGCGGCCGGCGCATCCAGGACACGCTCCGCGACATGGACGACAGGGTCTCCCATCTGGCCGCGGCTGAGCCGGAGCCGGAGCCCGAACCGCCGCCGGTCCTGGTCGAGCCGGAACCGGAGCCAGACGATTCGGACCAGGACCTGCCCCCGGCCATCCGCCGAATGCTGTTCGCCGACGAGGAAGAAAATACGCGTTCGGCCCGTCCCCATTAAGGTGAGCGGTCTGCGTCGCGCAGGAATTGACCGCTTCTATTGGGGAAGGGCGAAGGTGGGCAATTATTCCCGCTGCCGGACCGCTAACCCTTCTTGGCGCGTTCGGCCTTCAGCATCTCCGCCAGCAGGAAGGCCAGTTCGAGGGACTGGGAGGCGTTGAGCCGGGGATCGCAGTGGGTGTCGTAGCGCTCCTTCAGGTCGTCCTCGCTCACCGCCTGGCTGCCGCCCAGGCATTCGGTGACGTCGCGCCCGGTCATCTCGAAATGGACGCCGCCGGCGTGGGTGCCGAGGGCCCGGTGAACGGAGAAGAAGCCCTTCACCTCCTCCAGGATGCGCCCCACCGGACGGGTCTTGTAGCCGCTGGCGGTCTGAATGGTGTTGGCGTGCATGGGATCGCAGGCCCAAACCACGGCCCGCCCTTCCCGCTGCACCGTCTGGATTACCGGCGGCAGCAGGTCGGCGACCTTTTCCGCTCCCATGCGCACGATCAGGGTCAGGCGCCCCGGCTCGTTTTCCGGGTTGAGCACGTCGATCAGCCGCAGCAAATCCGCGGTCTTGATGGAAGGGCCGACCTTGAGGCCCAGGGGATTGTGCACGCCGCGCAGGAATTCCACGTGGGCGCCGTCCACTTGACGGGTACGGTCGCCGATCCACAGCATGTGGGCCGAGGTGTCGTACCAGTCTCCCGAAGTGGAATCGACGCGGGTCATGGCTTGTTCGTAGGGCAGGTGCAGGGCCTCATGCGAGGTGTAGAAGTCGGTCTCGCGGATCTGCGGCGTGGTCTGCGATGTCAGCCCGCAGGCGGCCATGAAGGCGAGGGTTTCGTCCAGACGCGTCGCCATCTCGCCGAAGCGCCCGGCCACCGGTGTGTCGCGCAGGAAATCCAGGGTCCACTGATGAACTTTATGCAGGTCGGCGTAGCCGCCCTGGGCGAAGGCGCGCAGCAGGTTGAGCGTGGCCGCCGACTGGTTGTAGGCCTGGATCAGGCGGGCCGGGTCGGGAATGCGGACCTCGGGGGTGAACTCGGGGCCGTTGATCATGTCGCCCCGATAGCTGGGCAGGCTGACGCCGTTCACCGTTTCCATGTCGGCGGAACGCGGCTTGGCGAACTGGCCGGCCATGCGGCCCACCTTGACCACCGGGCAGGCGGCCCCGAAGGTGAGGACGACGGACATCTGCAGCAACACCCGGAAGGTGTCGCGGATGTTGTTGGGATGGAATTCGGCGAAGCTCTCGGCGCAGTCGCCGCCTTGCAGCAGGAAAGCCTTGCCTGCCGCCACATCGGCCAGATGGGCCTTCAGGCCGCGCGCCTCTCCGGCGAAGACCAGGGGCGGGTAGCGGCGCAAGGTGGCTTCCGCCGCCTCCAGCTTGGCGGGGTCCAACCGTCCGGCTTCCAGTTCTCGGCCATGGGCTCCTCGGGGCCTTCGCGCCTGCGATATAGGGGCCTCAGCGTATACGCCGGATCGCGACCCGATTCCACTGATTCCGTCAGGCGGACTGCATCCCCCCGGCCTTCTCTGCCTTCCTGCGCTGGTACCGGCGCCCCGTCAGGCAGACGATCATGCCCCGCAGGGTGCGGATTTCCTGTTCGGTCAGGTCGGCCCGTTCCAGCATGTTGCGGATGTTGCGCACCATGACCCGGCGCTTGTCCTCCACATGGAAGAATCCGCAGTCGTCCAACTCGCCCTCCAGATGGTCGAACAGGCCGAACAACTCGTCCTTGGTGGCAGGACGGGTCTTCTTGGGCACCGTGAGGGCCAGGGCCGGGGCGTCGCTGCCCAACTGATACCATTCGTAACCCACCAGCAGCACCGCCTGGGCCAGGTTCAGGGAACTGAAGGCGGGGTTGAGCGGCACCGCCAGGATGGTGTCGGCCAGGGCGATGTCGTCGTTGGACAGCCCGAAAGCCTCCTTGCCGAACAGCACGCCGGCACGGGCTTCCGCCTGGGCCAGGGCCCGCATGTCGACGGCCGCCTGGCGGGGGGTGGCGACCTCCTTGATCATGTGGCGTTCGCGCGCCGTGGTGGCATAAAGCCGGCGTAGGTCGGCCACGGCTTCGGCCGTGGTCTCGAACAGGCGGGCCTTGTCGAGGACTTCCAGCGCTCCCGACGAGGCGGCGACGGCGCGCGGATTGGGCCAGCCGTCGCGCGGGCGCACCAGGCGCATGTCGGTGAGGCCGCAATTGAGCATGGCTCGGGCCACCATGCCGATGTTCTCGCCCAACTGCGGCTCGACCAGCACGATGGCCGGACCGCCGCCGACGGCGGTCTCGGCCGGCTGCGTGGAATCTGTCCCCGCCATCAAGCGCCGTCGCGCATCAGCTTGTAGACGATGGCATCGCGCAAGGCGGCGAAGGAGGCGTCGATGATGTTGGCCGACACGCCGACCGTGGACCAGGTCTCGCCGTGGCCGTCGGCGGATTCGATCATCACCCGGGTCACCGCGCCGGTGCCGTCGCCGGGGGTAAGGATGCGCACCTTGTAGTCCACCAGCTTGAGGTCCTGGAGCTGAGGATAGCTGGACTTCAGTACCTTGCGCAGCGCGGCGTCCAAGGCGTTGACCGGGCCGTTGCCCTCGGCCACCGTCATCCGCTGCTCGCCCTTGACGTCCAGTTTCACCGTGGCTTCCGACATGGTGATCAATTCGTGGCGGGCGCTCCAGCGCCGCTCGTCGATCACCCGGAAGCTCTGGGTGTGGAAGAAGTCGGGCAACTGGCCCAAGGCCTTGCGGGCCAGCAGTTCGAAGCTGGCTTCGGCGCCGTCGTAGGCGTAGCCGTAGAACTCGCGTTCCTTCACCAGATCGACCAGTTCGGCCACCTTGGGATCGTCGGCGTCGATGTCCAGCCCGATCTCGCGGAAACGGGCCAGGATATTGGACCGGCCCGACTGGTCCGAGACCACGATGTGGCGGTGGTTGCCCACCAGTTCGGGTGCCACGTGCTCGTAGCAGCGCGGGTCCTTTTCGACCGCCGACACGTGCAGGCCGCCCTTGTGGGCGAAGGCCGACTCGCCCACGTAGGGAGCGCCGCGGGTGGGCGCGCGGTTCAGCCGCTCGTCCACCAGATGGGAAACGTGGGTGAGCTGGGTCAGGTCGGTGGGGGTGATGCCGGTCTCGTAGCCCATCTTGAGCATCAGGGACGGGATGATGGATACCAGGTTGGCGTTGCCGCAACGCTCCCCCAAACCGTTCAGGGTGCCTTGGACCTGACGCACGCCGGCCTTGACCGCGGTCAGGCTGTTGGCGACCGCGTTGCCGGTGTCGTCGTGGCAGTGGATACCCAGATGACTGCCGGGGACCCGTTCCGTCACCTCGCCGACGATGCGTTCCACCTCGAAAGGCAGGGTGCCGCCGTTGGTATCGCAGAGCACGCACCAGCGGGCCCCGGCCTTGTAAGCGGTTTCGATGGCGCGCAGCGCGAAGTCCGGATTGGACTTGTAGCCATCGAAGAAATGTTCGGCGTCGAACAGCACTTCGTCCACCTTGGTGCGGGCGTATTCGATGCTTTCGGCGATCATGCGGAGGTTTTCGTCCTCGGCGATGTTCAAGGCCACCTGGATCTGGAAGTCCCAGGTCTTGCCCACCAGGCAGACCACCTTGGCCGCATTGGACAGCAGGGCGTTCAACTGGGGATCGTTGGAAGCGCTGCGCCCCGGCCGCCGCGTCATGCCGAAGGCGGACAGGCGGGCGCGCGAAAGCTTGGGCGGAGCGGCGAAGAAGGCCTCGTCGGTCGGGTTGGCGCCGGGCCAGCCGCCTTCGATGTAATCGATTCCCAACAGGTCGAGCTGGCGGGCCACCGCCGCCTTGTCGGCGACGCTGAAATCGACGCCTTGCGTCTGGGCGCCGTCGCGCAGGGTGGAATCGTAGAGGTAAACTCGCTTGTCGCTCATGACCGGGTCGCCTTCACCTGGAATCCCAGAGGGCTGGCGAGGATGCCCCATCCCGGCCCGCCGCTCAAGTCCCTGGCGCGATCGGTGTGATCTAGCCGTTGCGGATGGGCAGAGCGAAGGAGAACGTGCTTCCCTGGCCGGGGGTCGAGTCGACCCAGATGCGTCCGCCGTGCCGTTCGACCACCCGGCGGCAGATCGCCAAGCCGATACCGGTCCCCGGATATTCGGCGGTCGAATGCAGGCGTTTGAAGACCTCGAAGATCTTGTCGAAATACTGCGGTTCGATGCCGATGCCGTTGTCCTTCACGGAAAACACCCACTCGTTCCCTTCCAGGCGGGCTTCGATCTGGACCCGCGGGACAATGCCTTCCCGGCGGTACTTGATGGCGTTCGAGATCAAATGCTGGAAGACCAGCACCACTTGCATTTCGTCGCCCCGGATCTGCGGCATGGGCGCAACGACGATCTGGGCGTTCGTCTCGGCGATGGCATCCTTCAGGTTGGTTTCCGCGAGGGTGACCGCGTCGATCAGGTCGACGCGGCGGAAAGTCTGGGACCGAGTGTCCAGGCGCGAATAGGTCAGCAGGTCGCTGACCAGGATGCGCATGCGGGTCGCCGCCCCGATTATCAGGGCCAGGAAGTCGCGTCCGTCGCCTTCCAGGGATGCGCCGTGGCGCTTGTCCAGCAACTGGGAATAACTGACCAGGTTGCGCAGGGGCTCCTGCAGGTCGTGGGCCGCGACATAGGCGAACCGTTCCAATTGGATGTTGGCGCGGGTCAGTTCCTGGACGGCGCGGCGCAGGGTCTCCTCGCCTTCCTTGCGTTCGGTGATGTCCTGAACGGTGCCCGACAGGCGGTCGGCGCGGCCGTCCGCGCCGCGGACCGCGATCGCTTCCTGGTGGACCCAGCGGATACGCCCATCCGGCAGGACGATGCGATGGTCGATGGCATGGGGTATCCCTTTGCCGAAGGCCAGGGACTCGGACTCCTTGACCCTTGCCCGATCATCCGGATGGACCATGGCGCAAAAGCCTTCGTAGGAAGGCACGAATTCGCCGGGGCAGTGTCCGAAGATGCGATAGGTTTCTTCGGACCAGAACAAGTCGCCTCCGGCCACGTCCCAAGACCAGTTGCCGAGGCGGGCGATGCGCTGGGCCTCGGCCAGGCGCGCCTCGCTCTGTTCGAGCCGCTCCTCGGTGCGGCGGCGTTCGGTGATGTCGGTCTTGAAGGCGATGTAGTGCACGGTCTGGCCGTCGGCCCCGCTCACCGGCGCCACCAGGGCCTCTTCCCAGTAGAGTGTCCCATTCTTATGCCGGTTGCAGAATACCCCTTGCCAGGTCCGCCCGGATTTCAGGGTCGACCAGAGTTCGCGATAGTCGGCCCCATCGGCCCGTCCTGACTTGAGGAAGCGGGGGTTCCGGCCGAGAGCCTCCTCGCGGGAATAGCCGGACACCTCGACGAAGCGCTGGTTGACGTATTCGATGGTGCCCGAGGTGTCGGTCATCACCACGACCACGGGGCTATGCTCGATGGCCTGGGAGAACTTGTGGATGGCGGCTTCGGCGCGCCGATTCTCGGTCATGTCGATCAGGATGCAATGGGTCTGCAGGAACCGTCCCCGGACGTCGCGGCCGATCCGGCCTTCGACGACCACCGGACAAAGGGAACCGTCCCGGCGCAGCAACTCCAATTCCGTGCCCCCGGCCGTTCCCTCGCGCATGAAGCGGGCCATGCTCGCGGCCGCTGCCGGCCGGAAGTTCGGCGCCACGAAGTCGAGGAATGCCTGTCCTTCGATCTGCCGGGCGTCGTCGTAGCCCATCATCTCGAGCCAGGCCTCGTTGACCTCGATGCACCGTCCGTCGCCATCCAGGGACTGATAGGCCAAGGGGGCGCCGGCGAACAACAGGCGGAATCGCTCCTCGCCGGCCAGCACGGCCGCCATGGTTTGGGCCCGTTCCCGCGCCCGGCCCCGCGAACGGGCCGTCACGGCGCCGATTCCCCCCACCCCGACCAGCCAGATGGCGAAGAATATCCGCCCCTCCCGCGACAGGTGCCGGAGCAACGTCTCCGGCTGGCGAGCGAGCGGCACCGCCACCCCGACCCCGCCGGAAGCCACCCCGAGCTCGTAATCCTGTCCTTCGTGGCATTTGAGGCAACCGTCCTCGACCCGCATGGGCGCCATGAGGCGGAAATGGACGAGGCCGTCGATTTGGGCCAGACCCGTGACCTCGGGAGTCCCTCTGGCCAGGGCCTGCAGGGCAAGCCGTTCCCAGTCGTCCGGCGTATTGGCCGGGTTGAGCGGGTTCAAGCTGGTGATCCGCCCGCGGATGCCGTAGAGCCCTTCGAACCGGGTCATGACCTGGCGAACCATGGAAGCCGGGTCGACCAAGGTCAGCCGCTTGCCGGAAGGCGTCGCGATGTCCCGCTCGGGGATGCCTTCCAGAAGGTCGATGGGTTGGGTCTGCTCGGTGACGGGGACGTAGACACCGCCGTGGGCCGTCGCCCAATAGCGGAAGGCCATGTCCTTGTTGAGATTGGTCCGCGCCTCGTAGACCGCGCGCTCCAGGGTTTCTTCCTGGTTGTGGCGATCATGCCAAGCCAAGGCGACGACCATCAGCAGGGTCCAGGCCAGGAAGGCGCCGACCCCCAGCCAGGTTGCCGACTTCGCTTCATTCCTCGGTTCATGGGAAACGACCACGGGTTCCCTTCTTGTCCCAATCGACATCGACGATACCGGCCACCCTCCACGGAAGTGTATACCATCCGCGTTCGTCAGCCCAACAGGGAGCTTTCCCCTCGTCAGATATCGTCCAGGTACACGGGGCGGGCGATTTCGTCGTAGCGGCGCCAGGACAGCGGCAGGTTCACCCTGTCGCCAACGGCCGGCGGGGCGGACGGCAGGAAGCGCCATTCGGGGCAGTCGGCCGTCGCGGCAACCATGTGGTCGACCGCCCGCACCAGGACGGCGGGCGAGTTGTCCCGGAACGAAAGCCCTTTGGGGCGAAGGTTGCCAAGGGCGTGGCCGATTTCACGCATGATCTCGAACGACAGCCGGGTGCCGTCGGGAAGGACCGGCCGCTTGTGCACCACCAGGTCGCCATCGTTCCAGACCGTGGCGGTCAGGCAATTGGTGGTCGCTACCGGTGTCTTGAGGGCGCAGGCAAGCTGGGTGGGTCCCGAGTCGGTGCCGAGGAAGAAGCGGGCCCGAGCCGTTGCATAAGCCTGCAAGGGAAAGGAATCGGGAAAGCGGCTGAGGTCGATCAGGCCGGGCAGGGCCGGCATCGGAGTCATGGCGGGATCTCCGATACGGACGATCTGGCCGCAGTGATGTTCGATAATGCGCAGGATCGCCGGCAAGTAGCTGCGCGGGTCGACGCAACGGGCCTCCTCGACGCCCCGGAAACGATAGCCCTCCTCCCTGAGGTGCAGGCAGACGAACCAGCGATTCCGCTGCAGACCCAGACGCTCCAGAGCCGTCCCCATGGCTTCGTCCAGGGAGTCGGGGAAGCGCAGGGCCGGCGGCTGGCCCAGGCATTGGTTCATCCGGGTCATGGCCGGGGTCAGAAAGACATCGGGGGCATGCAACCCTTCCTCCCGCCAGCGCGGTCCCGACGGTCCCGCGAGCCCGCGACGGCGACCGTCGAACCAGTCGAGCGGGACCATCGCGCCGGGCTGGTCCGAAGCCGCCAGGGGATGGGTGACGAAGGGGTTCATCATGGTGACCAGCTTCTTGTACGGGCGATCGTCGCGATAGATCGCCACCAGCCGGCAGCCCTGCAGGGCTTGCGCGACCGAAGCCACGGTCACATGATGCATGACGAAGTCGCCGAGGGCCTGGGCGCCCAGGAAGGCGGCGATCACCGGTTCCTTGACCATGCCTCCCCCTCAGACATCATCGAGGTATGCCAGCCGGCCGATTTCGTCGAAACGTCGCCAAGGGACCGGAAGGTCGATCTCGCCCGAATCCTCCATCGGTTCGAGGCGCGCCGAAGGACGCCATTCCGGGCAGTCGCCGGTTGCCTCGACCATCCGGTCGACCGCACGAACCAGAAGCTCCGGCGGATTGGCGCGGAAGGCCAGCCTCGGCGACCTAAGGTTGCCCATAGCAAAACCTATTTCCCTCATGACCGGCGGAGGCAGCGGGCGCCCGTCGAGCGATGCGCGCTTGTGTACCACCAGATCGCCATCGTTCCAGACTGTCGCCGTCAGGCAGTTGGTGGTCGCCACGGGCGTCTTGAGGGCACAGGCCAACTGGGTCGGGCCGGAATCGGTGCCGAGAAAGAAGCGCGCCCGCGCGATGGCATAGGCTTGCAACGGGAAGGAGTCGGGAAGACCGCAGAGATCGACAAAGCCCGGCAAGGGGGGTAACGGCGTCATCGAGGGATCGCCGATCCGGACTATCTGGCCGCCGTGGTCGGCGACGATGCGTCGGATCGCCGGAAGGTAGGACAGGGGATCGACGCTGCGGTCGTCGTCGGTCGGCCGGTAGCAATAGCCCTGCTCCCGCAGGTGCAGGCAGACGAACCAGGTATCCTTCCGCAGTCCCTGCTTTTCCAGAAGGCCAGCCAGCGGGGCTTCGAGGGCGGCCGGAATGCGCAGGCCCGCCGGGACGCCCGGACAGCGTTGCAACAGGGTGGCATTAGGGAGAAGAAAGACATCGGGATCGTGAAGCCCCTCGTCCCGCCAGAACCGTCCCAAGGGCCCGAGAATCCCGTCCGGCCGTCCGTCGAACCAGTCGATGGGGGCCATGCTGCCGGGAATGTCGGGCAGGGCCACGGGCAGCGTCACATATGGGTTCAGGAGGGTGATGAACTTCTTGTAGGGGCGGTCGTCGCGATAGATCGCCACCAGCCGGCAATCCGGGATGGCCCGAGCCACCGAGGCGGTCGCCACGTGATGCATCACGAAATTGCCCAAGGCCTGGGCCCCGAGAAAGGACGCGACGACCGGCCTCCGGGATTCCGTCATTCCTCGCCGTAGCTCACCCAAGGGCCTCCAACATGGAAGCGGTAATCAGGACCACGCCCTTCTCGGTGCGATGGAAGCGCTTGGCATCCAGTTCCGGGTCCTCGCCGACCACCAGTCCTTCCGGAATGCGGCAGTTGGAACCGACCAGAGCCTTCTTGAGCTTGGCATAACGCCCAATGTCGGACGAAGGAAGGATCACCGAGTCCTCGACCACGCTGTAGGAATTGACCCGCACGTTGTTGAACAGCAGCGAGCGGCACACTCGGCCGCCCGAGATGACACAGCCGGCCGAGACCATGGAATCCAAGGCGATGCCGCGTCGTTCCTCGTCGTCGAACACGAATTTGGCGGAAGGCCGCTGCTCCTGAGAGGTCCAGATCGGCCAGTCGGGATCGTAGAGGTCCAGTTCCGGCGTCACGTGGGTCAGGTCGATGTTGGCTTCCCAATAGGCGTCGACCGTGCCTACGTCCCGCCAGTAAGGCTCCGGTGTGCCCTCGGTGCGGATGCAACTGTCGGCGAAGCGGTGGGCATACATCCGGCCGCCGCTCACCAGACTGGGCAGCACGTCCTTGCCGAAGTCGTGGGAGGAGTCCTCGAGGCCGGAATCGTGCTCCAGGTGCTGGATCAGGAAATCGGCGTCGAAGACGTAGATGCCCATGCTGGCGAAGGCATGGGTGGGCCGGTCGGGAATAGCCGGCGGATTCTTGGGCTTTTCGACGAAATTGACGATGCGGTCCTGATCGTCCACCCCGACGATTCCGAAGGCGCTGGCGGTTTCGAGGGGAACTTCGACACAGGCCACGGTCGCCAGGGCGCCGCGCCGGATGTGCTGGGCCAGCATGCGGCTGTAGTCCTGCTTGTAGACGTGGTCTCCGGCCAGGACCAGGATGTAACGGGGCTCGATGGCCTTGATCAGATCCAGGTTCTGCCAGACGGCATCGGCCGTGCCGCGGTACCAGGATTCGTCCGCGGTCTGCTGCTGGGCCGGCCAAACCTCGATGAACTCCTGCATTTCGGATTTCAGGAAGCCCCAGCCGCGCTGCACGTGCTGGATCAGGGTATGGGCCTTGTACTGCGTCGGCACCGCCACCTTGCGGATGCCCGAATGGATGCAGTTGGATAGCGGAAAGTCGATGATGCGGAACTTGCCGGCGAACGGCATGGCCGGTTTGGCGATGGTATCGGTCAACTGCATCAGGCGACTGCCGCGCCCGCCGGCAAGGACGAGCGCCAGGGTGTTTTTCAGGGCGGTGTTCAGGTCTTGACAAACGTCTGCCATCGGACAGCCTCAAATTTCTTGTGGGACGGGCCCCGGAGCGCGATGCCCCCTGTTGTTCGATGCCGCATTATGCCTTTAATCGCCGCGCCGTGGTTATGCTTTTTTTTCTTAAAACGAGACCAAGCCCGTGCCATAGTCCGGCCGCCTGAGGCTGTTGGGTTCGGGGGCTTTCTCGTATGAAGGTGCTGTTCGCTTGTTCCGAAGCCTATCCGCTGGTCAAGACCGGCGGGCTGGCGGACGTTTGCGGTGCGCTGCCGGGCGCACTCGAGGAAATCGGGGAAGACCCGCGAATCCTCATGCCCGCCTACCCGGAAGCGCTCGACAAGGCGCAAAGCAAAGGCAAGGCCGTGCCCATGGGGCGGGTGCTCGGCTCCTACGAGGCCAGCCTGATCCCCGCCCGCATGCCCGGTTCGCAAAGCAAGCTCTGGCTGCTCGACTGCCCAACCCTGTTCGCCCGGCCGGGGAATCCCTATACGGGACCGGACGGTCACGACTGGCCGGACAATCACCTGCGCTTCGCCCTGCTGTCTCGTGTCGCGGCCCTGATCGCGGTGGGCGGCGGCATGCTGGAATGGCAGCCCGACGTGGTCCATGCCAACGACTGGCAGACCGGGTTGATACCGGCCTACCTGCGGCGCTGGGAGCCATGGCCGACGCCCACCGTCTTCACCGTCCACAACATCAACTACAAGGGCCTGTTCGGTCCCGAGGCCATGACTCCGGTTGGCTTGGCTCCCGAGATGTTCACCATCGACGGGGTGGAGTTCAACGGCGCCTTTTCCTTCCTGAAGGCGGCCCTGGCTTTCAGCGACCGGATCGTGGCGGTCAGCCCCACCTATGCCCGGGAGATCCGCGACACCGATCTGGGGGGCGGATTCCAGGGGTTGCTCTGGACAAGGCGGGAGGTTCTGTCGGGCATCCTCAACGGGGCCGACTATCACGTCTGGAACCCTTCCCACGATCCGATGATGGTCAAGCCCTACAACGCCAACCGCCTGGACGACAAGGCCGCCAGCAAGGACGACCTGCAGCGCGCCCTGGGGCTGCCGGTGGACTCCCATGCGCCGGTGCTGGGCATGGTGGCCCGCATGACCGAACAGAAGGGCATGGACCTGCTGGTCGAGGCCTTGCCGGGCATTCTGGAACTGGGGTGCCAGGTGGCCATCGTCGGCTCGGGCAAGCCCTGGCTGGAGGACTGGGCGAAGATGGCTGCCCGGCTCTATCCGGACCGGGTGGCCTTCTTCGGCGGCTACAGCGAAGACATGGCCCACAAGGTGATGGCCGGTGCCGACATGTTCCTGGTTCCCTCGCGGTTCGAACCCTGCGGCCTGACCCAGATGTACGCCCTGCGCTACGGCACCATCCCGGTGGTGCGGCGTACCGGCGGTCTGGCCGACACGGTAGTCGATGCCAGCGAGGCCGGGGGAGGCACCGGCTTCATGTTCGATCATGTTCTGGCCTGGGACCTGCTGGCCGCGCTCCGGCGCGCCGTGGATATCTACCGCAGGCCGAAGGAATGGCGCGCCCTTCAGAAGCGCGCGATGAAGCAGGATTTTGGGTGGCGCCAATCGGCCGAGGCCTACGTCGGTCTCTACCGGCAGGTCGCCAGGCGTCTGCGGGAGGATAACAAGAATGGATGAACGCACCGATCGGCTCATGGAGCAGCATGTCGACGCCTGCCTGACCGACGACGAACTCGACAAATTCAGCTCGGTGGACGGCGCCAAATGCGCGATGATCAACGCGATCATCCACGTGATCGGCAAGGATCCCAGCCGGGCGACCAAGCGGGACTGGTTCTACGTCCTGGCCCACCTGCTGCGCGGCGCGATGAGCGAACGCAACATCCGCACCGCCCGCACCTACTATAAGAAGGACGTCAAGCGGGTCTACTACCTGTCGATGGAATACCTGATCGGCCGCAGCCTGGGGAAGGTATTGGCCGACCTGGGGGTTGACGGCGTGGTGCGCCAGGCGCTCCAAGAGTTCGGTGTCGATCTGTCCGAAGTCGAGGAGTTCGAGTTCGACGCGGCGTTGGGCAACGGCGGTCTGGGCCGGTTGGCGGCTTGTTTCCTGGATTCTCTCGCCACTCACGAGTATCCGGGATTTGGCTACGGCATCCGCTACGAATACGGCATGTTCACCCAGCGCATCGAAAACGGCCAGCAGGTGGAGCATCCGGAAAACTGGCTGCGCTACGGCAATCCCTGGGAAATCGAACGCCCCAACGTCCTTTATCCGGTGCGGTTCGGCGGCCGCATCCTGCGCTTCAAGAACTCCCGCGGGGAGGACGACTCCCAGTGGATCGACACCGACGAGGTCATGGCCATGGCCTTCGACATGCCGGTGTCGGGCTACGCCTCCAATACGGTGGGAAACCTGCGGCTATGGTCGGCCCGGTCCAGCCGCGATTTCGACCTGCGCTACTTCAACGAGGGCAACTACATCGACGCGGTCAAGAACAAGACCAACTCGGAGAACCTGTCCAAGGTTCTCTATCCCAACGACAAGACCCAGATCGGCCAGGAACTGCGGCTCAAGCAGGAATACTTCTTCGTCAGCGCCTCGGTGCAGGACATCGTGTCCCGCTACCTGCGCTATCATGAAGGCTTCGACGAGTTCGCGGACAAGGTGGCGATGCAGCTCAACGACACCCACCCGACGCTGGCGGTGCCGGAACTGATGCGCATCCTGATGGACGAGAAGGGACTGCCCTTCGATCGCGCGTTCGAGATCACCCGGCATACCTTCTCCTACACCAACCACACCTTGTTGCCGGAAGCCCTGGAGACTTGGCCCATCAGCATGCTGGCCGCCGTGTTGCCCCGGCACCTGGAGATCATGTACCTGATCAACGACGCCTTCCTGAAGATGGTCCGGCGTGCCTACCCCGGCGATCCAGCCATCCTCAAGCGGGTTTCCCTGGTCGACGACGACCGCCGCGCCATCCGCATGGCCCATGTCGCGGTGGTCGCCAGCCACAAGGTCAACGGCGTCGCGGCCTTGCATACGGAATTGCTTCGCAAGACCCTGTTTTCCGACTTCGACCGCATCTATCCCGGCAAATTCATCAATCAGACCAACGGCATCACGCCCCGGCGCTGGCTCCTGCAGGCCAATCCCGGCCTGTCGGCCCTGATTACGGATGCCATCGGCGATGGCTGGGCGAAGGATCTGGCGCAATTGGAAGGCTTGGTGCCCTTGGCCAAGGACAAGGCCTTCCGGGAGAAGTTCATCGCGGTCAAGGCGGCCAACAAGCAGCGCTTGCATGAGATGCTGCGCCATTGCGTGCGCGACGGTGGCGTCGACGTGGAATCCATGTTCGACGTGCATGTCAAACGCATCCACGAATACAAGCGCCAGCTTCTCAATGTTCTACACGTGATCGCCCGCTACAACCGCCTGCGCGACAACCCGGAGGTGGAGATGGTGCCGCGCACGGTGATCTTCGCCGGCAAGGCGGCACCGGGCTACGATATGGCCAAGCTGATCGTACGGCTGGTCAACGACGTCTCGGAGACGATCAACCATGACCCGCTGGTGGGCGACAAGCTGAAGGTTATTTTCGTTCCCGACTACCGGGTGACGGCGGCCGAGGTCATCATTCCCGGCAGCGATCTGTCGCAGCAGATTTCCACCGCCGGCACGGAAGCCTCGGGTACCGGCAACATGAAGTTCGCGTTGAACGGGGCGCTGACCATCGGCACCCTGGACGGCGCCAACATCGAGATCCGCGAGGAGGTGGGACCAGAGAACATCTTCATCTTCGGCCTGACCGCCGACCAGGCTCGCGAAATCCGCATCCACGGCTACGATCCTTGGCAGTACTACAACGGCAACGAGGACCTGCGCCGGGCGCTCGACATGATCGGCAACGGCTATTTTTCGCCCGACGACCTGGGCCGCTACCGCATCCTGTACGACGTGCTGCTGCGGCACGGCGACTATTTCCTGCTGCTGGCGGATTACGCTTCCTACGCCGCCTGCCAGGAGCAGGTGGACCGGGTCTATGCCGACCGCCACGAGTGGGCGCGCCGTGCCATCCTCAACGTCGCCAAGATGGGAAAATTCTCCTCTGACCGCACCATCCACGGCTACGCCAAGGAGATCTGGGGCGTCAAGCCGCTGCGCATGTAGGCTCCGACTTTTCGCCGGGGGCCTAGGGAATCCTTGCGAAGCGCCCTCCATAGGAGGTGGGCGGTGAGGCCGTCGGCCGGCGTTCGATAGAATGCCGAGCCGGGGGGGCTCGCTCTTAACCCGTTCCTAACGCCGTCTCGCCATAGTCCGGTCCATGACCCACAAGCGTCCCCTGCGGGCCGAATCCCGGCCGCACAAGGCTTCCGCCCCGGAACCCAAGCCGCCCGGCCGCAAGCGGGCGGTCCGGACTTCGCGGCTGGCCGGCGACTGGCTGCGCCGGCTGTTCCAGTGGGCCGCCGTGGCCGCCGTCTGGGCGGCCATCGCGGTGGGGATTCTGGTGGCCTGGTTCGCCACCGACCTGCCGGACGTGGAACAGGCCGTCGCCGCCAGCCGCCGGCCCACGGTGGCGCTGATCGCCGCCGACGGCTCCGAGATCCTGACGGTAGGCGATCTTTACGGCGCGCCCTTGCGGCTGTCGGAGATGTCGCCGTCCCTTCCCGCCGCCGTGTTGGCGACCGAGGACCGCCGCTTCCAATCCCATTTTGGGCTCGACCCCATCGGCCTGGCGCGGGCCGCGGTCAGCAACCTCAGGGCCGGACGAGTGGTGCAGGGCGGTTCCACCATCAGCCAGCAGGTGGCCAAGAACCTGTTTCTGTCTCCGGAAAAGACCCTCAAGCGCAAAGTGCAGGAACTGCTGCTCGCCATCTGGCTGGAACGCAAGTTCACCAAGGACCAGATCCTCACCCTTTATCTGAACCGGGTCTATCTGGGGGCCGGCACCTATGGCGTCGAGGCCGCGGCCCAGCGCTACTTCGGGCGTTCCGCCCGCCAACTGGGGCTTTACGAATCGGCCCTGATCGCCGGACTGCTCAAGGCGCCCAGCCGCTACAACCCGCAGGCCAATCCCGAAGCCTCCCATCAGCGTACCTTGCAGGTATTGGCCAACATGGTGGCCGCCGAAGTGATCTCGGGCAGCCAGGCCGCCGAAGCCGGAAAAAGCCGGGCCGTCGCCCAGGCCGCGGCGCGCGCCACCGGGCGCGTCGGCCGCCACTTCGCCGACTGGGTGCTGGAACAGGTGGCCGACTACATCGCCCAGGGCGATGAGGACCTGAAGGTCTTCACCACCTTGAACCCGCGCATGCAGATCCATGCCGAAAGGGCCGTCGACGCGGTCCTGGACGAGGTGGGCGAACGGGACCGCATCTCCCAGGCGGCGCTGGTGGCGGTAGCGCCGGACGGGGCGGTGCGGGCCATGGTGGGCGGACGCGAGTTGCAGCAAAGCGGCTTCAACCGCGCCACCCAGGCGCAGCGCCAGCCCGGTTCCTCCTTCAAGCCCTTCGTCTACCTGACGGCCCTGGAGCAGGGCTACACTCCCGAGACCCGGGTGACCGACCGCCCCGTAAGCATCAAAGGCTGGTCGCCCGCCAACTTCGACGGCAAGTTCCGCGGCGAGATCGCCCTTCGCGAAGCGGTGGCCGAATCGGTCAATACGGTGGCGGTGCAAGTCTCTGAAGCGGTGGGCAGCAAACGCGTGGCCGAGACCGCCCAGCGCCTGGGCGTCACCTCGCCGCTGCTGGCCGCGCCGGCCCTGGCGCTGGGGGCCAGCGAGGTGAACCTGTTGGAGCTGACATCGGCCTACGGCGCCTTCGGCAACGGCGGTCGCGGCATCTGGCCTTACGCAATCGTGGAAATCCGCAACGCCCGTGACCGGGTGCTCTACCGGCGCTCCGGCGGCGGGCCGGGCCAGGTCATCCGGCCCGAAGCCGTGGCCGCGCTGAACGAGCTGCTGTCCGGCGTGATCGCCCAGGGCACCGGCAAGCGCGCCTCCCTGGGCGCCCGGCCGGCGGCAGGCAAGACCGGTACCAGTTCCGATTTCCGCGACGCCTGGTTCGTCGGCTACACCGCCGACCTGACGGCGGGCGTCTGGGTGGGCAACGACGACGGCGGCGCCATGCGCGGCGTCACCGGCGGCAGCGCTCCGGCCCGCATCTGGAAATCCTTCATGGCGGGCGCTCACGAGGGCTTGGCCGTCCGGGGCCTGCCCGGCGGAACCTCCAATACCCCGCCCTCCGCCGCCTGGACTCCCCCGGCCACCGCCCCGCAGCACCCGTCCAGCGGACGTCCGCCCGGTATGGAGTAATCCCAACTAGCCGGCCCGAAGAACCTGCTGCAGGATGGCGCCATGTCGTCCGACCTTCTGGCCGCTTTTCCCCGCCATGCCTTCCTCGACGCCGAAGCGGCCCGGCTGCTGGGTGAAAGCGCTCATGTGGTTACCCTGCCGGCCGGCACCGTGGTCTTCCGGGACGGGGCGGAATGCACCAGCTACCTGTTGGTGCTGGAGGGCTCGGTGCGAGTCCAGAAGACCGCCGAGAACGGCCGCGAAATCGTCCTCTACCGGGTGGAAAGCGGCCAATCCTGCGTGCTGACCACCAACTGCCTGCTGGCCGGGGAGGACTATTCGGCGGAAGCGGTGGCCGAAGGCGAGGTCAAGGCCCTGGTCCTGCCGCGCCAAGCCTTCCGTTCCCTGGTCGACGGGTCCCCGGCCTTCCGCGAATTCGTCTTTTCCGCCTACGCCACGCGGCTTTCGGACCTCCTTGCCCTGATCGAGGAGGTCGCCTTCCGCCGCGTCGACGCCCGCCTGGCGGCCTGGCTGGCCGGCCGCGGCGGCGCCATCGCCGCCACCCACCAGGAAATCGCCGCCGAACTGGGCACCGCCCGCGAAGTGGTCAGCCGCCAGTTGAAGGACTTCGAAAGGCGCGGCTGGGTGGCCCTGCAACGCGGGCGCATCGACCTGTTGGACCTTCCGGCGTTGCGGGCCCTGGCGGCGGTCGGTGACTAGGTCACCGACGGGGGCGCCGCTTCGTGGTGGAATGGCGCCGTAACCACTTTTCGACGGAGCGTCCCCCCATGTACCAGAACATCGGCAACATCGACCGCATCCTGCGCATCCTGATCGGCGCGGTGCTCATCAACCTGACCATCGTCGGCGTGCTGCCGGTATGGGGCTATATCGGCGTCGTGCCGCTGCTCACCGCCCTCATCGGCTGGTGCCCCGCCTACCTGCCCTTCGGCATCAAGACCTGCAAGACCAAGTAGGCCATCATCGCCGGGCCACGGCGAAGTGGGCCGCCAAGGCGGCCGTCGCCGTGGTCGCGATGACCGAGGCCATGGGCAGGGCCGTGCCGTCGTGCCACTGCCCGACCGCCACCCCCGCCAGGGCGGCCGTCCCCATCTGGACGAAGCCCACCAGGGCGGCGGCGCCCGCCATGCGGGGGAAGGGCCCGATGGCACCGGCCAGGGCGTTGGGCAGCAGGAGCCCGGTGCCGGCGGCGAAGATCGCCATGGGGCCGACCACGGCGGCGACCTGATGGACGCCTGCCAGGGCCAGCAGGGCCAGCGCGCCCGCCAGGCTGGTCGAGCAGCCCAGCGGAATCAGCCGGGCGATTCCCAGACGCCGTACCAGCCGGCCCGAGGCCAGGCTGCCCAGGCCGTAGCCGGCTACCACCAGGCCGAAGGCGAAGCCGAAATCCTGGGGATCGACCCCGAAGTCGCCGATCAGCACGAAAGATGAGCCGGAGATGAAGGCGAACAGCCCGGCGAAGCCGAAGGCGACGGTCAAGAGGTGTCCGACGTAGACCCGGTGGCGGAGCAGGCCGGCGTAGTTGGCCAGCATGCGTCCGGGCCGCAAGGCCAAGGCGTCCGGATGGGCGTTGGTCTCGGGCAGGCGGCGGGCGACCAGGGCCAGCAGGACGGCGCCGATGAGGACCAGGGCGCCGAAAATCGACCGCCAACCCCATCGGACCGTCAGAAAGCCGCCCAGCAGGGGCGCCACCATGGGGGCCAGAGCCATGGCGGCCCCCATGTAGGCGAGCAGCCGGGCCGCCTGGTCGGGCTCGTGCAAGTCGCGCACCACGGCCCGCCCCAGCACCGATCCGGTGCAGGCGCCCAGGGCCTGGACGAAGCGGGCGGCGGTCAGCGTCTCGACGCTAGGCGCCAGCATGCAGGCCAGCCCCGCGAGGACATAGAGGGTCAGGCCGCCCATCAGCACCGGCCGCCGCCCGAAGCGGTCCGACAGGGGCCCGACCAACAACTGGGCGAGCGCGAAGCCGGCGACGAACAGGCTGAGGGTGAGCTGCACCTCGGCCACGCCGGTACCCAGGTCCCCGGTCATGGCCGGCAGGGCCGGCAGGTACATGTCGGTGGACAGGGGCCCGAAGGACACCAGGGCCGTGAGAAGGGCGGCCAAGGGAAGGGAAGCGGTCACCATGCCCGCCCCTTCCAGGGAACGAAGGCCGGTACCCGGCGGCGGTAGTCGGCGTAGGCCTGGCCGTAGCGGGCCAGCAGGCGCCTTTCCTCGCAGGCGGCGCCGATGAGCAGGTAGAGGCTGGCCCAGACGGCGGTCGCCAGTTCGAACTCGTCTGCCGCCTTGCCCCAGAGAACGAGGAAGCTGCCGGCATAGAGGGGATGGCGGACATAACGGTGCAAGCCGTCGCGGCTGAGGGGCTCGTCCTCGGGGGCGTCCGGATGGCGCAACTGGAAGGTGCCCAGCAGCCGTCCCAGGTCGTAGTCCTTCAGGCCGAACCCCACCACCGCCAGCCCGGCCAAGGCCAAAGGCCAGAAGGGATTGGCGAAGCGGGCCGGCGCCGCGAACAGCCAATATCCGAAGGCGACGACGGCGACGACATGACAAGCGGCGAAGGCGTTGTAGGCCAGCCGGTAGCCCCGGCCGAGCCAGGGCGCGAGCCGCCGCTTCGGCGCCTGGGAAGCCAGCCAGGAATGGCCGGCCCCGAAACTCAGCCAGGCGAGGGCGTAGGATAGGTGGTCCATCTCTTCTTGCGTCTACTGGCTCAGCCTGGCGACGATGCCGGTGGTGCTGAAGCCGGGCTTGAGGTCGGCCAGCAGGACGCGCCCGCCGTGGGACTGGACGATCTCCGCCCCCACCACGGTATCGAGGGTGTAGTCGGAGCCCTTGACCAGCAGGTCGGGCTTCAGGATCTCGATCAGCTTCAGCGGCGTATCCTCGCCGAACAGCACCACCGCGTCGACGCTGCCCAGGGAGGCGAGAACGACGGCGCGCGCCATCTCGCCGTTGATCGGCCGTTCCGGGCCCTTGTTCAGGCGCCTGACCGAATCGTCGGCGTTCAGGCCGACGATCAGGCGGTCGCAATTGGCCCTCGCCTGGGCCAGCAGGGCCACGTGGCCGGCGTGCAACAGGTCGAAGCAGCCGTTGGTGAAGCCCACCTTGAGGCCCTGGCCGCGCCAGGCTTCCCGGCGCTGCAGCGCCTGTTCCAGGGACAGCACCTTGATTTCGGCATCCGAGATGTCGCGGTGGTGCAGGGCGGCGGTGACCTCGTCCGGGTAGCAGGTGGCGGTGCCCACCTTGCCGACCACGATGCCCGCCGCCACGTTGGCCAGGGCCGCGGCCTGTTCCAGGTCGGCGCCCGAAGCCAGGGCGGCGGCCAGGGTGGCGACCACCGTATCGCCTGCCCCGGAGACGTCGAACACCTCGCGGGCTTCGGCGGAAAGGGCGGTCCGCCGGCCATCGGCGCGCACCAGCATCATGCCGTCGGCGCCCAAGGTGGCCAGCACCGCGTCCACGCCGTGGGCGGCGATCAGGGATTGGGCGGCGGCGGCGATCCGGTCCGGACCGTCCACCGGCATGCGGGTCGCCTCGTGCAATTCCTTGCGATTGGGGGTGAGCAGGCCGGCCCCCCGGTAGCGTTCGTAGTCGCTGCCCTTGGGATCGACGATCACCGGCTTGCCGGCCGCCCGGGCCAGCGCGATCAGTTCGGCCGCCATGCCGGCTTCCAGCACGCCCTTGCCGTAGTCGGAAAGCACTACCACCGCGACTTCGGGCAGCGCCTCGCGGGCGGCCTCGATCACTTGGCTGCGGGCGTCCTCGGACAAGGGCGCCTTGGTCTCGCGGTCGGCGCGCAGCAACTGCTGCGAACCGGCGATGAAGCGGGTCTTGATGGCGGTGCGGCGCCCCGCCACGGCCACCAGGGTGGCTTTTGCCGTCGCCTGATCGGCCAGCAGGCGGTCGATGTCGGCGCCGGCCCCGTCGTCGCCGACGGCGGCGACGAAACGCACCGAGGCGCCCAGCGATGTCAGGTTACGCACCACGTTGCCCGCGCCGCCCAGCATGGCGGTCTCGCGCGCTACCTGCAGCACCGGGATGGGGGCCTCGGGCGAGATGCGCTCCACCTCGCCGTAAACGAAACGGTCCAGCATCACGTCGCCGATGCAAAGCACCCGGGCCCGGTCCAGAACGGCGACGAGGGGAACGAGATCGGTCACAGCAGCCCCAGCTCCTTTTCCAGCGCCCCGCAGAGCATATGGCCGATCAGGATGTGCATTTCCTGGATGCGTGCCGTGTCGTCGGACGGCACGATCAGGATGGGGTCGGCGATGTCCTTCATGGGGCCGCCGTCGCGCCCGCCCAGGGCGGCCGCCGTCAGGCCCAGGTTGCGGGCGGTGTTCAGCGCCCGGTTGACGTTCTCGCTGCGGCCCGAGGTGGAAATGCCGATGGCCACGTCGCCGGCCTGCCCCAGGGCATGCACCTGGCGGGCGAACAGGTCCTGGAAGCCGAAGTCGTTGCCGGCGGCGGTCAGGGTGGATGTGTCGGTGGTCAGCGCCAGGGCGGCGATGGGGGCGCGGTCCTTCTTGTAGCGCACCGTCAGTTCCGTCGCCAGGTGCTGGGCGTCGGCGGCACTGCCTCCGTTGCCGAAGAACAGGATCTTGCGGCCCGAACGGATGGCGGCGGCACAGACCCCGACCAAGCGGACGAAGGGTTCGCGGAGGCTCCCCTGCACGGCCTCGACGGCCGCCCGGTGCTGGGCCAGTTCGGATGCGAAGAACTTGTTGAGGTCCATCTCTTCCTACATATCCATGCGTTCGCCGCGCCTCAAGGATTCCATGACCAGCACGGTGGCGGTGGCGGTTTCGACAAGTTCGGCCTCGTCGATGGGGGCGGCCCCGCCTTCGGCCACCGCCTTGACGAAGGCGGCCAGCGATCCCTGGAAGCCCTTGTCCTGCACCTGGGCCTTGCCGACGTGGCTGCGGCCGTTTTCGGTGACCCTGAGGCTGCGGAAATTGTCCAGCGCCAGCACGGCTCCGCCGGCGAAGGCCTCGTAGCGTTCCTTGCTGTAGGCGGAATCGCCCAGACCCGTGTAGGCCAGCGTCGCCAAGCTGCCGTCGGCGAAGCGCAGGGTCGCCGCCACGTCGTCCGCCCCGCCCCGAATTGCCTGGGCGGCGTCGGCCTGCACGGAAACGATCGGCACCCCGACGAAGAAGCGGGCCAAGTCGACGAAGTGGCAGACCTCGCCCAGTACGCGGCCGCCGCCCTCGTCGGCATGGACCCAGCTTTCCGGCGGCACATGGCCGGCGTTGACCCGGATGGTCAGGAACTTGGGCCCGGAGGCCTTCGCCAGCCCATCGCGCATCTTCACGGCCAGGGGTGCGAAGCGGCGGTTGAACCCGACCTGGAAGAAGGCGGCGGAGCCGTTGCGCGCCTCGGCCACCCGGTTGACTTCCTCCAGGCTGAGGGCGAGGGGCTTTTCCACCAGCACGTTCTTTCCGGCCGCCAGGGCCCGGGCGGTCAGCGCCGCGTGGCTGTCGTGGCGGGTGGCGATCAGCACCGCATTGATTTCGGGATTGTCCAGGACTTCCGCCTCGTCGGCCACCCCATGGCGGAATCCGAAGGTTTGCCGGCCGTGATCGGAAGTGGCGCCCCGCTGGGTCGCCAGGGTGTGCAATTCCACGCCCGGCAGGCGCTTCAGTTCGGGCAGCAGCACGGTGCGCGCGAAGTTGCCGGCCCCGATCACCCCCAGCACACAGCGCCCGGCCGGCAGGACCGGCCTGGCGGAGGCAGGCCTGGCGATGGCGGGACGGGGGGGCTCGCCGGCATAGGCGAGCACCACGCCCAGGTGGGGCTCCTTGCCCTCGGTGACCAGGGCGTAGGCGGCTTCCGCCTCGTCCAGGGCATAGGTGTGGGTGGTCAGCGCTCCCACGTCGAGGCGCCGGCCCGCCGGGCCGGCCATCAGGCGGACCGTTTCCGCCAGGTTCTCGGTCTCGGTCCAACGCACCCATCCTTCCGGATACTTGACGCCCCGGCCCTCGTAGTCCGGATCGTAGCGGCCCGGCCCGTAGGAGCGCGAGACCACCAGGCTGAGTTCCTTCTTCATGAAGGCGGCGTAAGGGAAGGCGGTACCGGTCATGCCGACCATGGCGACCTTGGCGCGGTCGCGGGCCACGAGGGCGGCAACCTCGAAGGGTTCGGAGGATTCGGTGGCGGCGGCGATCAGCACCCGGTCGCAGCCCAGGCCGCCGGTCAGGCCGCGGACGGCTTCCTCCAGGCCCGGCTCGTTCAGGGCGAGGCCCGCTTCCGCCCCCAGCCGCTTGGCGAGGGCCAGACGATCCGGGTTGTAGTCGAGAACCACCGCCCGGCAGCCCTGCAGGGCCAGGAACTGCACCGCCAACTGCCCCAGCAGCCCGACGCCGATCACGGCCACCACGTCGCCCAGTCCGGCTTCCAGGTTGCGCACCGAATGCAGCGCGATGGCGCCCAGGGTGCCGAAACAGGCTTCCTCGTAGGCGACGCCGGCGGGAATGCGAGTCGCCAGGTTGCGCGGCACCACGTTCAGTTCGGCATGGTTGGCGAGCCCGGCGCCGGCGACGGCCACCCGGTCGCCGACCCGGAAGACACCTTCCAGTCCGGCGCCCACCGCCACCACCTCGCCGGCCGCCGAATAGCCGAGCGGCAAGGGTTCGTCCAAGCGGGCGAGCACCGCCTTCAAGGTGGCGGCGATGCCGTCGCGCTTGGCCTTGTCGAGCACCTTGCGCACCAGGTCGGGCCGCGCCTGGGCCTTGCCGACCAGGGACTTGCGGGCAAATTCGACGACCATGCGCTCGGTGCCGGCGGAAATCAGGGAAGCCCGCGTGCGCACCAGGAGGTGCCCGCCCTTGACCTTGGGGTCGGGAACCTGGCGGAGGGCCAGCTTGCCCGTGCGGGCGCTCTGGATGATCTGCTTCATGCCCGCCTTTGTAGCCCGAATTCCGGGTGCGATGCAAAAACGAAGAACATCGAAGGCGGTTCCGCGCGGACGAAAAAAATAGGGGAGGCACCGAAGTGCCTCCCCTCAGGCGAATCCAACGAGGAAGGTGTCGGTCGTTGGATGGAACCGGTCGCGAAAGCCTCAGTGCTTGGAGTGGTCCATGGCCCCCTTGGGCATGGCCCCCATGGCGCCGGCCGCCTTGACGGGGATGGCGACCTTGACCTCGCCGGCCTTCTCGAAAACCAGGGTGACGGAAACGCTCTGCCCCTCCACCAGGGGCTTGTTCAGCCCCATGAACATCACGTGGTCGCCGCCCGGCTTGAGCATGGCGGAACCCTTGCCCGGCACCAAGATGGCCTCGACCGGACGCATCATCATCACGCCGTCCACGTTCTTGTGGGTATGCAGCTCGACCTTGGCGCTGGCGTCGGACTTGGCGCCTACCAGGCGGTCCGGCGCGTCGCCGTCGTTGCGGAGCGTCAGGAAGGCGGCGCCGGCCTTGGCCATGCCCGCCGAGGCTCGGGCCCAGGGCTCCTCCACCGTGATCGAGCCGGCGAGAGCGGGCAGCGCGAGGGTCGCAAAGGCGGCGGCCAGCAGAGCGGTGCGGAAAGGGGTCATCGCGATATTCTCCTAGGGGTCTGCATGAATGGGTATCAGGATGCGAGCCGGCGGCGGATCTCCGTGGCCATCGCCTCGGGCGGATCGTCGGGCCCGAAGGAGGCCAGGAGACGGCCGTCCGCTCCCGCCAGGAAAATAGCCGCGGTATGGTCGATGCGGTAGTCCTCGCCGCCCACTTTCGCGTGGTAGACCCGAAAGGCCTTGGCCGCCTGGGCCACCTCGGCGGGACTGCCGGTCAATCCCTGGATGCGGGAATCGAAGGCGGCCAGGTAGTCTCCGATTCGCTCCGCCCCATCGCGTTCCGGGTCCAGGGTGATGAACAAGGCTCGCGGGCGATTGCCGTCGGCATCAAGGCGGGCGAGGGTTTCCGCCATGCGGCCGAGACCGGTAGGGCAGACATCGGGGCAGGAGGTATAGCCGAAGAGGATCAGGGAGGGGGTGCCCAGGAAATCCTGCCGAACGTGGCTGCGCCCTTGGGAGTCGACCAGATGAAAAGAGGCATCGACGAAAGCGGGGGCCGGTGGAACGGGCAGCAGGCGCGCACCTGCCGCCCCGGCCAGAAGAAGGACGAAGGCCGTCGCCGCCCCTCCCTTCCGCATTGTCCTGCGTATCGTGTCGATCCATCTCACAGTCTTGGCGCCTTGTTGGCTGAAGGGATCCATTCCCCGCCGGCATGGCGGAGACATCCGTGAACTCCTGACCGCAAGAGGCAGGCCAAGTCCAAGAAAGTGGCCGTATTCCAAGCTATTCCTGGATATTCCTGGTGGACGAGCGCCACCGACCGAAGATAAAAATGCGTCATATCACACACCGTCCCGAGTCATTTGACGCAAGTGCTGGAATTATCTTTGCTTAGAATAAATAAAAAGTAAGGTATGCTTCCTTTCCTTGGCCGGCGCCCCGACAGCCGATGCGAATCTGTAGCATTTCACCCGGCGGTCCCGTGAATTGTTCGACGAAATCCTGGAAAAGCGCCCAAAATTGACTTAGGTTAAGGCCCTATGCCCCCCGGGCATGGTGGATGTTCGGGTTACTGAAGAAGAGGGTTTTCCGCCTCGGCGAGCGATCGACCGGGGGGGGGTTCTTAGGTTGTGAAAGAAGAGGAGGGAGGCTATGGCCGACCATTCGCAGGAGCCTGTGCCGTTTATGCAGCAGGTTCTTGATAATCCGATTCTGCTATTGGTGCTCGGCGTCCTGTTCCCGACGGTGCTCTACACCATCTGGGGCGTGATGGAAGTCGTAGCAATTCCCATGGGACGTTAGAGAGGGGGATACTACATGGCTATTACTCCTCCAGAACAACGGGTTTGGTGGAACGAACCCGTCGAAAAGACGGAGGTTCTCTGGGTCACCATCGCATTGGTGTGGGCCCTGGTTATGTTCTTCATGATGCCTTACTGGCATTTCGCCGGCGAGCAGAACCTGTCCAACGAGGCTTATCGGGTGAAGCCCGACGCCTATTTGGCCAAGGTCGAGGCTTCCGCCGAGAAGCACAAGGTGCGTGAAGAGGGCACGACCGGCATTCCGGTGGTTCGTCCGCCGGTGGGTGGCGACGCCTATTTGCTCGGCCGCCAGTTCCAGTGGTGGCCGGTGCTCGAACTGAAGAAGGGCGCGACCTATCGTCTGCACATGTCCTCGATGGACGTGCAGCACGGCTTCTCGCTCCTGCCCGAGAACATCAACATCCAAGTCCATCCCGAATACGAAATGATCTTGAAGGTCACTCCGACCCGTTCCGGTTCCTACGGCATCCTGTGCAACGAGTACTGCGGCACGGGCCACCACATCATGACCGGCAAGATCTACGTGACGGACAATTGAGGGGGGAGAGGGAATCATGGCTGAATTCCGCACCTGCCCCGAGACCGGCCTCAAGGTTGACCTTGCGGCGGAGAAGCTGATCAAATGGAATGCCGTCACGTCGGTGGTGTTTCTTCTGGTCGGCGGTCTCTTCGGTCTTTTGGTGGCACTGACCCGTTGGCCCGAGGTCCATCTTCTCGGCGCCGACCTCTACTACCTTGTCCTGACCGGTCACGGTCTCGACATCCTGCTCGTCTGGGTCATCTTCTTCGAGATGGTCCTGCTCTATTTCACCTCGGCGATCCTGCTTAACGCCCGCCTGGTGGCACCGACGCTCGGCTGGGTCCAATATGGGCTCATGCTGGTCGGCGCGGCCATCACCAACGTGGCGGTGCTGCAGGGCGACTCGAGCGTGATGTTCACGTCCTACGTCCCGCTCAAGGCCGCTCCGCACTTCTACCTCGGCATCATCCTGTTCGCCGTGGGCGCGCTGATCGGCTGCGGCATCTTCTTCGCCACCCTGGTGACCGCGAAGAAGGAAAAGACCTTCGAGGGTTCCATGCCGCTGGTGACCTTCGGCGCCATGGTGGCCGCGATCATCGCGGTCTTCACCATCGCCACCGGCGCGGTGATCCTCATCCCGACCCTGCTGTGGTCGGCGGGCATCATTCCCCACATCGACTCCCTGCTCTACAAGGTGGTCTGGTGGGGCATGGGCCATTCGTCGCAGCAGATCAACGTGTCGGCCCACATCGCTTGCTGGTACGGTATCGCCGCCATCCTGTTCGGGGCGAAGCCGCTCAGCGAGAAGGTGAGCCGCATGGCCTTCTTCCTGTACATCCTGTTCCTCCAGCTGGCCTCCGCCCACCACCTCCTGGTGGAACCGGGTCTCAGCTCCGAGTACAAGATCTTCAACACCTCGTACGCCCTCTACATGGCGGTGCTGGGTTCGATGATCCACGGTCTGACCGTGCCCGGCTCGGTCGAGGCGGCGATGCGCAAGAAGGGCTACAACAAGGGTCTGTTCGAGTGGCTCCGCAAGGCGCCCTGGGGCAACCCGGTGTTCTCCGGCATGGCCATCTCGGTGGTGACGTTCGGCTTCCTGGGCGGCATCTCCGGCGTGGTGATTGGCACCGAGCAGCTCAATCTGATCATGCACAACACCATGTATGTCCCCGGCCACTTCCACACGACGGTCGGTTCCGGTACGACCCTGGCCTTCATGGCCATGGCCTACTGGGCGGTTCCCACCCTGTGGCAGCGGGAGCTTTTCGCCCCCGGTCTCGCCAAGTGGGCGCCGTACCTGTTCGGCCTGGGCGTCAGCTTCGTCGGCGTGTTCCAGATGGGTGCGGGTACTCTCGGTGCTCCGCGCCGCCACTGGGACATGACTCTGGCGGACGCCACCATCGGCTACGATCTGCCGGCGGCTTCGTTCCTGATGATGGGCATGAACGGCGTGGCGGCCTTGGCGGCCTCGCTGGGCGGTGCCATCTTCATCCTGAACATGGTCGGCACCATCCTGATCGGCAAGCGCAAGACCGCGGCTGCCGCTCCCGCCCCCGCTGCTCCGGCTCCGGCCGGCGTGAGCGGCCACGGCGAGGGCGTGTCGGTTCCCGGCACCTTCGTTCTGGCGATCATCTTCCTGATCACGTTCGTGCTCTATTACTTCGTGAACTGGAAATATCTGGCTTCCGTCTGGCCGCTCTCCTGAGCCGACAGACGATGCGAGACGAGACGGGGCGGGGGGCGCAAGCCTCCCGCCCTTTCCCGTTCTTGACCTTGGTCTTTCTCTCGGGCCCCGGAATGGTCTAAGAAGAACCCATGAACCGACATTCCTTTCTTTTCGCCCTGGCCCTCGCCCTGGCTGCCGTATGCCCGGCGTCGGCCAAGCAGCCGGACATCGGCAAGGCCCCCGAGGCCGGAGGCCCGGTCAGCCGCATCGATCCCGAATCGGCGCTGATGCGTGCCGAAGCGGCCATCGGGCGTAAGATTTCCGACTTCCAGTTCGTCGATCCCGACGGCCGGCAGGTGAAGCTTTCCGACTTCTCCGGCAAGCCTCTGGTCCTCAGCTTGGTCTATACTGGCTGTTTCGACGTCTGCCCGACCATCACCAACACGATCCAGCATTCGGTCGCCGTGGCCCGCAAGGCGCTGGGCCGCGATGCCTTCTACATCCTGACCGTTGGCTTCGACGCGCGGACCGACACGCCGCAGCAGATGCGGGCCTTCGCCCGTAAACAAGGCATCGACGACGGCAACTGGCTGTTTTTGTCGGGCGACCTGCCCGCGGTGTCGGGCCTGTCCGACGAACTGGGCTTCACCTTCGTCTCGCGGGCCGGCGGCTTCGAGCACGTCGCCATGGTCAGCGTCATCGACCAACAGGGGGCGGTCTACCGCCAAGTCTTCGACGAGAACTTCGAAACGCCCCATCTGGTGGAGCCTTTGAAGGAACTGGTCTTCGGTACCCGCACGCCCTATGCCAGCGTTCGGGATTTCGTCAAGAAGGTGAAGCTGTTCTGCACGATCTACGATCCGGCATCGAACACCTATCGCTTCGACTGGGTCCGCATCTACAAGATCGTGGTCCAGGGCATGATCGTCAGCGCCATCGCCGGCTATGTGATCTATTCCTGGATCCGCCTCGCCCGCCGCGACCGGCAGCGCCGTCGCGATGCGGAGATCGCGGCCCGCGAAGGACAAGCTTGACCGCTGTCAAGGTGTTTTACATGGCGGATGGTGATAAATCCCACCCGCCACGGTCATCCCTCGGGCCTTGAGCCTTTCGGAGAGTACCGCCTGGTATCGCTGGCAACGTCCCCATCCCGTTCCGGGGCCTTTCCCCGGCAAGGAGCAGTCCGTTGAAGAAGAGACTCATCCGCGAGCCCCTGCAGAACGCCCTTCTGCGTCTGGAGGCCCTGGTCGACAAGCCCTTCGGCCCCAAGTGGAACCCCATGCGCCAGATGGGAACGATCTCGTTCTTCCTGTTCTGGCTGGTGGCCATCAGCGGCATCTGGGTCTACGTGATGTTCGACACCCACGTGCCCAACGCCTACCAGTCGGTGGAAAGGATCACCGCACAGTGGTGGCTGGCCGGCGTGATGCGCAGCATCCACCGCTACGCCTCCGACGCCATGGTGGTGACGGCGGTCTGGCACATGGGGCGCGAGTTTCTTTTCGACCGCTACCGTGACGCCCGCTGGTTCACCTGGTTCACCGGCGTGCCCATTCTGTGGTTCCTCTACACCTCGGGGATCAGCGGCTATTGGCTGGTGTGGGACGAACTGGCCCAGTACGTGGCCGTGCGGTCCATGGAATGGCTGGACTGGCTGGGCATCTTCGGCGAGCCGATCGCCAACAATTTCCTCATGCGGGGCAGCCTGACCGACCGCTTCTTCACGCTGCTGGTCTTCATGCACATCTTCGCGCCGCTGTTCCTGCTTTTCATCATGTGGATCCACGTGCTGCGCGTGCAGCATCCGAAGATCAACCCGCCCCGCGGCTTGGGCCTCGGCATCCTGTTCATGTTGGTCGCCGTGTCGTTGATCTATCCGGCCCGATCCCACGGTCCCGCCGATTTGGGGATGTCGCCGGCCCAGGTGAACCTGGACTGGTTCTACATGCTGTTCTATCCGGTGCTGGAAAAGTACGGCGCCGGGCCCTTGTGGATCGTCATGGTGGGCGTGTCGTTCCTGGTCGCCGCCATGCCCTGGCTGCCGCCGGTGAAGCTGCCCCGCGCCGCGGTGGTCGACCTGGAGAAATGCAACGGCTGCACCCGCTGCTTCGTCGACTGCCCCTTCGGCGCCGTGCAGATGCAGGCCCGTACCGACGGCCGGCCCTTCGACGAGGAGGCGGTGGTCGATCCCTCCCTCTGCACCGCTTGCGGCATCTGCGTGGGGGCTTGCCCCACCTCGACACCCTTCCGCCATACGGAGGAGCTGACCACCGGTATCGATCTGCCCGACTTCCGCCTGAAGGAGCTACGGGCGCTGACGGTGAAGGCCATCGCCGAGGCCCGCGGGGATGCGCCGGCAGGGGAACCCGTCGTCCTGGTGCTGGGCTGCTACCACGGCGCCCGGGTGAACGAGGTGGAGACCGGAGGGGTCAAGGGCGTGGCGCTGCCGTGCATTTCCATGCTGCCGCCTTCTTTCATCGACTTCGCCCTGGCCGCCGATGGGGCCGACGGCGTGGTCGTGGCCTCCTGCCGATCCTGCGACTGCTTCAATCGGCTGGGCGACCGCTGGATGGAGGAGCGCATGGACGGCATGCGGGACCCCTACCTGCGCCGCCGCGTCCCGCGCGAACGTCTGCATGTGTCCTTCGCCGGCCCCATCGATGCTGCCCAGTTGAGCGAAGAGATCGCGGCCTTCCGTGGCCGTCTCAGAACCCTGCCGCCTCCACCGGCCGGCAAGCCGACCGCCGCCGAAGCCGCGGCCGAGTAGGGGGAAACCGTCATGTTCGATATCCTCTTCACCAAGATCGGCGGCGTTCCCGTCTTCTACATCGTGCCGATCATGTTCTTCGGTCCGATCCTGATCTGGGCCATGTACAACATCGGTATCGGGCATGTGGTGTTCCTGCCCGGCGAGATCATGCGCAAGCTGCGTCGGGAAAAGGCGGAACGCGACTCGCTGATGGCGGAGCGGCGCAAGAAGATGGGCGATGCCCAGCGGATCATCAAGCGCAGCGAGCGCCGGACTCCGGTCCAGTTGCTGGGCCAGGCCGCTTTCTATGGGCTGCTGGGCCTGCCCATCGCCTATTATTCCAACAACCCGACCTATCACCTGCACGCTGCCGATCAAGCCGAGATCAAGCTCAGTCTCAGCCGGCCCGGCCTCCATTCCGGGGCCTGTCGCGAGCGCACTCCGGAGGAACTGGCCAAGCTGCCCCCCCAGGGCCGCATCAAGACGGTCTGCGAAAGCCGAGGCCGTTCGCCGGTGACCATCAGGGTCGAACTGGACGGCAAGGCGCTCTACGAGCGGACGGTGAAGCCTTCGGGGCTGTCCAGCGACGGCAATTCGGTCTTCTACGCCAAGTTCCTGGTTCCGGCGGGAACCCACAAGCTGGTGGCCCTGATGCGCCTGAAGCAGGACAAGGCCGACTTCGACCATCGGCTTGAGGAAACCATCACCCTGGAGCCCAAGCGCGTCGTGGTGATAAGCCACCGCGTCGAGGACGACCGCCTGTTCCTGCGCTGGTAGGCGTCGGCAAGCCGTGCCGTCGGCGTGCCGCCCAGACCGCCTCCAGATAGCCGGGCCCGGCCCGGCCCGGCCGGGAATCGGCGGCCCGGTAGACCCGGCACCGCCGAAAGCGCCCGCCGGGCGTCGGCAAGGCGCACCAAGCCTTGCGGTATTGGCCGGCGGCCACCAGTTCGAAGGCGTCGAGCGCCCGTTCGTCCGCCGGGGTCAGGTGCCAGAGCAGGCCGGGAACCGATGCCCGCCGGTCCGCCAGCACCGTCGCCACCCCCAGCCGGGTGATGGCGAAGCGATGGCCCGCCAGCAGGGCCGTTCCCAGTAGGCGGGCACCGGGGCAGCGCCCGGCCATTCCCGCCTCGTCCATGTTGAGCCCGTAGGCGAAATAGAGCATCAGATCATCGACCGCCACCAGCGCTTCGCTTCGCCGGCCGCCCAGTGCGGCCCGTGGCCGCTGAACAGCAAGGTGCCTTCCGGTACCGAATCGAGCAGCCGGGTAATGGACAGGGACAACTGGCGGGCATCTCCGCCTGGAAAATCGGTGCGTCCGACGCCATGATTGAACAGGGTGTCGCCGGTCAAGGCGAAGCCGTCGAACAGGAAGCAGACCCCGCCCGGCGTATGGCCGGGAGTATGGAGGACCCGGAACGGCACCCCGCCCAAGGTCATCTCGGGCTCGCCTTCGAAATAGCCGCAGTCCTTCGGCCCCTCGAATGCCTGGATGCCGAGTGCCGCCGCAAAGCCGCCGGCACGGGAAATGACGGCTTCCTCGTCCACATGGGCGCGGCAGCCGATCCCGAAGGCGTCCTGCACCTTTCGCGTCCCGCCGATGTGGTCCGGGTGGCCATGGGTCAGCAGGATTTCCTTCAGCACCCCCGTCCGTTCACGGGCGGTCTCGACGATGCGGCCGGGGTCGCCGCCCGGATCGACGATTACCTGCTCACCGCTCGGCTTGTGGCGCACCAGGTAGCAGTTCTCGTACCAAGGCGGGCTGGTCACCACGATGCCCAGTTCGAAGGCGCCGATGACAAAGGATTCATCAAGGAACATGTTGGGGCTTCTCAGGTCTTGGGATGGCTGTGGAAGTGGGGGACGCGGGTCGGGCCGGGCCCGTGGCGGTGATGGCCCATCTCGACATCGGCCGGCACGATGTAGAGCTTGCCGTGCCGCACCCCCGGCTGGGAGGTGACGCTATCGGCGAACTGGCGGACCCGCCTTGTCTCGCCACGCAGTACCACGGCTTCCAGGCAAGTCTTGTGATCGAGATGGACGTGCAGGGTGGATACCGCCAGGTCGTGGTGGTCGTGCTGGGCGTGGGTGAGGCGGCTGGCCAGTTCCCGCGAGGCATGGTCGTAGATGTAGGTCAGGCAGCCGACGCAGAAACCGCCCTCGTCGCGTTCCAGGCGGTCGGCTTCCAGCTTTTCCCGCAACAGGTCGCGGAAGGCCTCGGACCGGTTGCCGTAGCCGCGCCGTTCCATGAAGCCGTCCAGTTCGCGGACCAAGTCCTCGTCCAGACTGATGGTGATGCGTTCCATGCCTTGCCCCTGCCTTGCCGTCGGCAGTCTAGACCGCTTCGCGCCCTGTGGCTAGGCGCTCACCCGGTTGCGGCCGCCTTCCTTGGCGCGATAGAGCGCCTCGTCGGCGGCTTTCAGGGCTTCCTCGAAGGTGGCGTGCTCCGCCTTCTTTTCCGACATGCCGATGGAAATGGTGACGCTCACGGTCTTGGCGTCGTCTCCCTTGACCCCCGGCTTGTCGGGCCTCTCGTCGGGGCGGTCCTTGCTCCGCAGGCGGAATTCGCAAGCGGCGATGCTTTCGCGCAGGGATTCCAGATGGATCTTGGCTTCCTTCAGGCTCTTGCCCGGAAAGACCACGGTGAATTCCTCGCCGCCGTAACGGAACGGTCGGCCACCGCCGGTCACCCGGTCCATGCAGGAGGCCACCATGCGCAGCACCTGGTCGCCCACGTCGTGGCCGTAGGTATCGTTGAACTTCTTGAAATGGTCGACGTCCAGCATGGCGACCACATAGCGCCCGGACAGGGTCTTCAGCAGCCCGAACAAGGCCCGCCGGGCCGCCAGGCCGGTCAGTTCGTCCAGGAATGCCATACGATAGGCTTCCTGGGCCAGGGCCACCACGTAGGCCAGCAGGGCGGCTCCCAGGAACAGGGCGGGCGCCGAACCCTGGCCGATCATGTGCAGGGCGATGCCGGACGCCACCAGGGCGCCCAGGGCGCCGCCTTCCAGGGGCAGGCGCTTCAGCGCCAGCCGGCCCGCCAGCGCAAGACCGGCCAGCAACAGGCTCAGCATGGCGGGCTGGGGCAGGTGGGTGCCCTTGTCGAAGGCGGGCGAAAGGAAGCGGTAATGCAGCAACCCGCCGATGTCCTGCCACAGCCCGCCGCCCGCAGCCGCCGCGATGGCGGCCGCCTGCAAGGCGATGGCGGCCAGGCGGGCCAGTCCGGGCAAGGAGGTGAGTCCCCGCTCCTCGAAGAAGGCGAAGACTGCCAAGTTGATGGGCAGCAGGACGGCGATGGCGGCATAGACCACCTGGCCGCGCGGCCCCTTGTCGGGGAGACCCGGCACATAGGCGCTGAGCGCCGCATAGGCGAGGATCAGCAGCAGCAGCGGATAGACCACCCGTGTTCTCTGGAACCAGACTGCCAGGGCGATGCCGATGGTCGCCAGCAGGTAAGGCGCGAAGGCCGGCACCTGGGCCATGGCCTTGGGCAGCCCGCGCAGGGGCTCGACCAGCAGGAAGGACGCCGCCAGCAGTAACGCGGGGGCGAACAGGGGTACGACGGCCTTGCGCAGATCGAAATCCATCCTCCCATTGGACCCTGGGAGGGTGAAAAAGCTGTTAACGCGGACCGGTCGTCGCTATATTCCGGGCAAAATCCCTGTCCGGAGGAATGCGATGATCGTGTTCGATCTCAAGTGCTCGAAGGGCCATACCTTCGAGGAATGGTTCGCCAGTTCCGGCGAATTCGAGAAGTTGGCCAAGAAGAAGCAAATCGCCTGCCCGAAGTGCGGCGACAAGCAGGTGGCCAAGGCGCTGATGGCGCCCAGCGTCGCGACGTCCAAACCTTCCACGCCCTCGGCGCCGCCCATGCCGACCTGCGGCGGCGGCGGTTGCGGCGGCGGCATGTGTCCCTTCTGATGGCCGACGATTCTGCAGCCTCGGCCGTTCCCAATCCCTTTCCGACCCCCGCCTCGCGGCTCTGGCTGGTGCTGGCGGGGCTGAACGGCGCCTGTGCCGTGGCGATGGGGGCCTACAGCTGGCATGCCCTGGGCACCGACGCCAATGCCCGCGAGATGATGAGCTTCGCCGTCACCTACCAGATGTGGCATGCCCTGGCTTTGCTGGGTATCGCCGCCCTGGCCGGGCGTGGCGCGGGCGTGCTGGTGCAGGTGGCGGGTGCCATGTTCCTGGGCGGAATCGTGCTGTTTTCGGGCACGCTTTACGTCCTGGGTCTCACCGGACGGGTTCTTCTGCCTTATGCCGCCCCCATCGGCGGCGGCCTGATGATCCTGGCCTGGCTGTTTCTCTCCCTGGCCGGGGGCATCGCCTTGTGGAAGCGGCGTTCTGCTCAGTAACTCCTCGCCAAGGCTTGGTCGATGTCCTCGATCAGGTCCTGGGGGTCCTCCAGGCCGACCGAGAGGCGGACCAGACCGTCCGTGATGCCCAGCCGGGCTTTTTCCTCGGCGCTCAGGCGCTGGTGGGTGGTGGTGGCCGGGTGGGTGGCGAGGCTCTTGGCGTCGCCCAGGTTGTTGGAGATGTCCACCAGGTCCAGCGCATTCAGGAAGCGGAAGGCCCCTTCCTTGCCGCCCGCCACCTCGAAGGCCAGCACGCTGCCGCCCTTGCCGGCCATCTGCGCCATGGCCAGGGCGTGGCCGGGATGGCCGGGCAGGGTGGGGTAGAGCACCCGCGTCACCCCCCGCCGTCCGATCAGCCGACGGGCCACGGTCTGGGCGTTGTCGCAGTGGCGGGCGAGGCGCAGTTCCAGCGTTTCCAACCCCTTCAGCATCACCCAGGCGTTGAAGGGGCTCATGGCCGGCCCGGTGTTGCGCAGGAAAGGCATCAGGTGGCTGGCGAACAGCTCCTTGTCGTTGGTCAGGATGGCGCCTCCCAGGCAGCGGCCCTGGCCGTCGATGTGCTTGGTGGTGGAATAGACCACCGTGTGGGCTCCGTACTCCAGGGGCCTTTGCAGGACCGGCGTAGCGAAGACGTTGTCGACGATCACCCTGGCGCCCGCCCGGTTCGCCAAGTCGCAGACCGCCTTCAGGTCGATGATTTCCAGGCAGGGGTTGGACGGCGTTTCCAGCAGCACGGCGGCCGTGGGCCTGGCCAGCGCCGCTTCCCACTGGGCAAGGTCGGTGCCGTCGACGAATTCCCGTTCGATGCCGTAGCGGGGCAGCAGTTCGTTGACGATGAAATAGCAGGACCCGAACAGGGCCCGCGAGGCCACCACCCGGTCGCCTTGGCGCAGCATGCCCATCAGCCCGGCGAAGACGGCCGCCATGCCGCTGGCGGTGGCAAAGCAGATCTCCGCCCCTTCCAGGGCCGCCAGGCGTTCCTCGAAGATGCCCACGGTGGGGTTGGCGAAGCGGGAATACTGGTAGCGCACCACCTCGTTCTTGAAGGTCGCCTCCGCTTCTTCCGCCGACTTGTAGACGTAGCCGGAGGTAAGGAACAGCGCTTCGCTGGTTTCGTCGAAATTGCTCCGCTTGGTGCCGCCGCGCACCAGCCGCGTCGCCTGCCGCCATTGCTTCGCCATGGAATCCTCCGCCGTTCGATGCCGCTTATTGAATACACCGATAACCGGGGGCATGTCCTTGCGTTATCGCCCCCAAATGGGCTAGTTATTGGCACGTTATGCCGAATATCGACCTTGACGAGACAGATCTGCGTATCCTTGCGGCCCTGCAGGCCGACGGGCGGCTGACCAACGTCGATCTGGCGGCCCGCATCGGCCTGTCGCCGTCGCCCTGCCTGCGCCGGGTGCGGCGCCTGGAAGACGCGGGCGCGATCCGTGGCTATCGGGCGATACTCGATCCGGAGCGGCTGGGCCTGGGGGTGCGGGTGTTCGTGGCCGCCGGCATCGACCATGCCAAGGACCCGGGCGGCGAGGGCTTCCAGGCCGCCGTGCGCGCCCTGCCCGAAGTCGTCGCCTGCTACGTGGTGAGCGGCGACAGCGATTTCCTGTTGGAAGTGGTGGCGGCGGACCTCGCGGCCTATTCGGACCTGGTTCTCGGCACCTTGCTGAAGCTGCCGGGCGTCACGGGCGTGAAAAGCAATTTCGCCATCGCCACGGTGAAGCGTTCGGAAGCGCTTCCCCTGCCTCAGGCGCAGGGCAGGCCGGAGAAATAGGCGGACAGCAGGACGATTTCGTTTTCCGACAGCAGGTGGGCCTGGCGGTCCATCATGGGATTGGAGCGGCGGACCTCGGTATCTCCGGTGCCGACCGCCTTGCCCCGGGCCCGGAAGGCATCCAACTGGCGGAGCAGGTAGAGTTCCTTCTGGCCGGCGATGTTGGGGATGGTCGGGTAAAGGCCCCGGCCGTGCGGCCCGTGGCAGAGGTTGCAGCGCTCGGCGATCTCGGGCCGGGGCTGGGGACGGGTTCCCGACCCCAGGCAGGCCCGGCCGGAAAAGTGGGCGGCCAGATCCGCGATGTCGCTGCCGGTCATCCCGCCCCCCACCGAGGCCATCCGTGGATGCCAGCGCCAGCCCAGGAGCCTCTGTTCTTCCGCTCCCCTGGAGGAAGCCTGGTAAGACAGCAATTGCTTGACCAGATAGGGTTCCTTCTGCCCGGCCAGGTTGGGCCGGTGCAGGCCCTTGCCGGCGCCCGAGACATCGTGGCATTCGATGCACCGCTCGGCGGCCAGGCGGGCGCCCCGCGCCGGATCGCCCTTGGGAAGCGCGGGCCCGGAGGAAATGGGCGTCTCTCCCGGCTGCTGCGCCCCGACGCCGGCCGCCGCGAGCAGGAACCCGACGGCCAGGGAGGGGAGAATTCTCATGGTCATTCCTTTGCCTGGACGCCGCGGCTGGTGGAGTGCTCGAAATGCAGGGCCTCGCCCGGATGAACGACGGCGAAAGCCGCATGGGCGGCCAGGGCGGCATCGGAAAATCCGCTGAGGATCAGCTTCAGCTTGCCCGGATAGGCGGCGATGTCGCCCACGGCGAACAATCCGGGCTGGCCGGCGTTGCAGGTTGCCGGATCGACGGCGATGCGGCCGCCGTCCAGGTCCAGGCCCCAGTCGGCGATCGGGCCCAGGTTCTGGGACAGGCCGAAGAAGGGCAGCAGCACGTCGGCCTCCAGGCGCCGTTCCTTGCCGTCCAGGTCGGCGACCAGGACGGCGGTCAGGCCGCCTTCGCCTTCCAGGCCGGAAAGCTGGTAGGGAATTACCAGTTCGACCTTGCCCTGGCCCGCCAGTTCCGTAAGCTTTTCGGCACTGCCCGGCGCGGCGCGGAACTTGGGGCGCCGGTGCACGACGGCGACGCTGGCCGCCACCTCGGACAGGGACAGCGCCCAGTCGACCGCCGAATCGCCGCCGCCGGCGATCGCCACCCGCTTGCCCCGGAAGGCCTCGCGGCGGGTCACCAGATAGTTGACGCCCAGGCCCTCGCCCAGGCCTTCGTAGCGTTCGATGCCTTCCAGCGGCGGCCGGTTGGGCCCGAAGGCGCCGACCCCGGCGGCGATCACCACCGCCGCCGCCTCGATCCGGGTACCCTTGGACGTCTCCAGGCGCCAGCGTCTGCCGTCGATCTGCGCCAGCGCCACCACCTGCTGGCCCAGATGGTAGCCGGGATGGAAGGGGGCGGCCTGTTCCTCCAGCCTGCGCACCAGATCGCCGGCCAGGATGGACGGGTGGGCGGGGACGTCGTAGATGGGCTTTTCGGGATAGAGCGCCTGGCATTGCCCCCCCACCGCCTCCAGGGCATCGACCACCTGGCAGCGCATGTTGAGCATGCCGCACTGGAACACGGCGAACAGGCCGGCCGGCCCGGCCCCGATCACGGCGACGTCGGTCGTATGGACGGATGCGGTCATGGCCCCCTCAGGCACTGGAATCGTTCCGTTCATCATCCTCGCCGCCGGGCCCGCGATCAAGCTACGGAATCGGACAGCCCCCTTCTATTTTCCGCAAGCCCGAAACCAGGCCTCCCCGCCCGGTTGCAGGCGGCTGCCGTCGGCCAGGCGTACCGCCGCCACCACCCGGCCGCCGTACTTGTCGCGCTTCATGTCGACCAGGCGGACGGAATCGGGCAGCAAGGCGCGCAGGCCTTCTTGCGCCGCCCGCCCGGCCTCTGCGCAAGGGCCCCGCAATTCGGGGGCGTCGATGCCCGCCAGGCGCACGGCAGGAACTGAACGACCTCGCCGACGCCATGGAGGCCTCCACCATGGCCACCGCCGAGGGAGTGATGGACGCCTCCTCGGTGCTCGCCACCTTCCGCTCAGTCTCGGGGGACACCTTCATCCGCGCCATCAAGGCGGCGCAGGACCTATCGGCCGAGGCGGACAAAGTCCTGGTCCAGCCAGATGCGGATGCGCGCCTCGAAGGTGTCGCCATCCACCACCCGGACGACGCGAGCCCGGTAGGGGCCCCGTCCAGGACTTCGGCGGCGCCGGCCGGACAGGCCAGCAGCACCGCCAGGACGGCGATTCCGATTCCTCTCTCCATGGCCGAATGTCGAAACCGGCCGGGGGCGGCGGGGTGTTCGCAGCACTCCGTCGCTCCGTCCGCCCGTCACCGGGCGGGCACGTCCCCATCATAGCGTGTCCGGGCCCCCGCTATCCACTCCCAAATCTGGCGAAACCATTTTCGCTTCATCTACCGGCGCGGCGGGCCGTCGCTCCTGGTCGCCGAGAACCGGCACGCCCGTGCCGGCAAGCGGGGCGGTTTCGGGAAGGCCAGTGAATCGGCCCTCCGCACCGGGCGCGGGCTGGCCACCGTGCCGATGTTCATCATGGTCCCCCAGGTCACCGTCAGGAAGCGCCTCGACGTGTCCGGCGCCGCCCAGAAATGGATCGCCGAACTGCCCCGGCTGGTGGTCCGCCACTGGCGGGAGCCCGTCAGGACCGCGCCTTGAGTCTGGCAAGGGGCAGGAACAGGCGGCGGGACTGCCCGGAAAAGGCCTCGAAGCCATACCGCCTGTAGAAGGCTTCCGCCTTCTCGTCCTTGGCTTCGACCACGATGGCATGGACCGCCAGGGCCTCGCTGGCCCGCATGATTCGTTCGAAGGCGTTGATCAGCAGGAACCTGCCGTAGAGTTGTCCCCGGAAACGTTTGTCCACGGCCAGACGGCCGATCAGGGCCGCCGGAATCGGATAGCGGGGCAGCTTGCGGGCCAAGGCGTCAGGCAGGTCGTTCCGGCTGAAGCTGGCGGCGCTCAGGGTGTAGTAGCCGATGATGGTCGCCGGGGCGTCCCCCACCGCCACGAACACGCTGGTGACGTTCCGGCGGCTGTCCTGGCCCGCATGGTTCCGGAGGTAGTCGTCGAGGGCAGGTTCCCCGCAGGAGAAGACGTTCCGGTCGTGATGCGGCCCCAGCGGCTCGACGCGGGGCGGATGGAATTCGCTCATCCGCCGGTCACCCGGGCGTACCAGGCGAAAGCCTCCTTGAGCTTCTCGTTCGGCTCCGGCGGATTGAGGAGCATTTCCTGGAACCGCTCCCATTCCTCGGGCGTGAGTGTGATCATCTCGTGCTCGCGCACCACCGCCTCCGCCTTCTGCAGTGCCACATCGACCACGAAGTCGGTCAGCGTCTTGTCCGAATAGGCGGCGGCGCGTTCCAGCTTCCGCTTCGACTGCGGGCTTAAGCGCAGGCTGACGCGTTCTTGCCGTTGGGCGGTCCTGGGCATGGCGGGTACTCCGGTTGTCCTTGTGAAAATGTACGCCCCCTAGTCACACACTTCAAGGATCGGTCATGCCCACCCGCCGGGAAGAGGTCCTCGCGGCGCTGTTCGGGTGATGATTGATAAGAAGCCCTCGACGGCGTTGAGCCAGGAGGCGGAGGTGGGGGTGAAATGGAAGAACCATCGCGGATGATCTGCCAACCACTCCCTGACCTTGGGGTGCTTGTGGGTGGCGTAGTTGTCGGCGATGGCGTGGATAATCTTGCCTGTCGGGATCGCCCGCTCGACCGCGTTGAGAAGCTTGATGAATTCCTGGTGAGTGTGCTTCGGCATGCAGCGGCCGACACCCTGCCGCAGGCGACGGCAGACGAAAGCCGGCAGGCAATCCACTTATCCGACGCCGGGAACTGTCCAAACGATTCCGGCCAGCTCTTTCCCCGCGACCTTCATCGGCGGAGCCTGCGTCCCGCGAGGCGGCGCTGATAACGTTCCTCGCCTCGGCCGCCAAGCATTCTGGGGGCTGGTGATCGGCCTTGTCGCCTTCATGGTGCTGAACGGCCGACCGCCCCGCAAGCAGCGCCCCGATCTGGCGGTCATCGAAAGCGCGGCCGAATGACGGCCATACGCCTCCATCCGGCATGGCGTTTTCACCTGCGTCGCCGAACTCGAGACCGCCTCCTTAATAGCCGTTCATGCCGGTCCCGGCGCGGTGCCATCGCCGATGCAGGTGACGCGGTTGCGCCCCTGCCGCTTGGCGACATACATGGCCTCGTCGGCCTGGCTCTGGACCTCGGCGATGCTTATCAGGGTGGGACGGCTGGCGGCGACGCCGATGCTGGCGGTGATCCTGAGGCGTTCCGATCCGATGTCCGGCATCAGGGCCTCAATGTCGAGCCGCAGCTTCTCGGCCAGGTCACGCGCGCCGTCCATGTCGCTGTCGGGCAGCAGGACCGAGAACTCCTCGCCGCCGATCCGCCCGACGATGTCGCTTTGGCGCAGGCTCGCCTGCAAGCGTTCGGCCACTGAGCGCAGCACCGTATCGCCTGCCTCGTGTCCGTATTTGTCGTTGATGCTCTTGAAGTGGTCCAGGTCGACGAACAGCATGGCGAAGGGCCGTCCCGAGCGTTGCGATTGGCGGAGCGCCCCCTCGCACAGCCGGTAATAGGCCCGCGCGTTGAACAGGCCCGTCAACGGATCGCGGGCCGCCATCTCGGCGAGCTTGCGGTTGGCCTCCACCATGGCGTGGTGGAACGAGATCGACCGGGCGGCGAAAGCATGGAAGAAGACGCTTAGGTAGACCATCCCCATCAGGCAGGTGACGATGGCGGTGGAGGAATAGGGCGTGTCGAGGAAGCCGTTCGCCGCCACGACCGCCGCCATCGACAGGACCGTGAACCCGATGCCGGCCGCCGAGCCGAGGACCAGATAGACCCCCGGCAGGTTGAGGACGAACCAGACGATCCGCAGTTCGTCCGGCGTGTTGAGCAGGAAAGTACTCAGGTGCAGCAGCCAGGACAGGCCGGCGTAAGTCCAGGCGACGGGCCCGAGCCGGGACGGCCGGCCGCGCAGGACTGCGTAATAGAGGACGCTGATCGCAAGATAGGCGCGCGAGACGTTCAGGTACGATGGATCGGCCTGGGCCTGCCCCTCGAGCACGGCGACCTGGAAGATGGCAGTGATCAGGACGCTGAACAGCAGGATGGCGCAGGTGAACCGGTACTGGAACTTCCGGTACTCCTCGCCCTCGTGGAACTCCGCGTCGCCGAACAGCATCCGCATCCCATTCATCGCCACTCCACCTTCATCCCTGGATATCGGCCCGCGCACCGATGGTGCCGTCTCCGGTCTCGGCATTCAACCGGCAAGAATGGTCACCCAGACATGGTACCGGCAGGACGGAAATCTGTCCGGATCACTCCAGCTCGGCCGTGGGTTGGATGTCATAGCCGAGATAGGCGTATCCTTTCATGCGCTTGGCGGCCATGCGGGCGAGGACGGGGACCGCCTCGTCCACGTAGTCGTAAACGACGACCTCGCGCCTGTCGGGATGGAGGAGATGCAGGCGCCCGGCGTATTGGGCCAGCGTGCCGCGCCAGGAGATGGGCAGGGTCAGGAACAGGGTATCCAGGCGGCCCTCGTCGGCGGCCAGGGCGGCATAGAGGTCCTGGATGGCCGGGCGCCCCTCCGCCATTGCCGGCGACGGACGAAAGCCGGTGCGCCGGACCGCCACGCGGTGCCGGAAGGGCCGCAGCGAGGCCTGCTTCCGGGCGTCGACCCGGAAGCGCACCGGGCAGCACTGCATGAAGACGATGGGATGGTGGCCGTCCTTGCGGGTCACGGTGGCCGACAGGCCGAGCACGTACCGGGCCTTGCAACGCGGGACCACCGCCTCGAAGCCGACCGCCGAGAGGTGATGGCATTCGTCCACCACCAGATGGCCGTAGTCGCCCGGGAGGTCGTCCGCCTCGCCCTTGCGGAGCAGGCTCTGGATGACCGCCACGTCGACGATTCCCGTCGGCTTGCGCTTGCCGCCGCCGATCTGGCCGATGGCCTCGGGTGGCAGGTCCAGGAAGGTGCCCAGCCGGGCCACCCACTGGTCGAGCAACTGCCGCCGATGGACCAGCACCAGGGTGTTGGCCTCGCGGGCGGCGATCAGGGCAGATCATCCGCGATGGTTCTTCCATTTCACCCCCACCTCCGCCTCCTGGCTCAACGCCGTCGAGGGCTTCTTCTCAATCATCACCCGCAGGCGCATCCGGCGCGGCGTCTTCACGTCGGTCGGCGATCTCCAGGAGGCCATCCGAAATTACATCCGCCAGCACAACCAATCCCCGAGGCCCTTCGTCTGGACCGCCGACCCGGAAAAAATCATTGCCGCCGTTAAGCGTGGGCACCAAACGTTAGATTCTCACCAGTAGGTCCGGCCTTCCGCCCGGCCGAAGCGGGCCGACAGATATTGCCGGCCGTCGATGCGGCCCGTGCCGCCGCAGGTAGGGCAGCGCACCAAGCCGCCTTGGGCTCCGGTACGGTGCCGGGCGGCCAACTCGTCGGCATAGCGCCAGCCGGTCTCGCAGTCGGGACAAGAGTGGAATTGCATGGCGGCCTCCCATTGCCTGGGGTCCTGTCCCGATCCCCGCATGGGCCATGCCAGCCCAGGCGGGGGAAAGGGAGGGGAAACTTCCCCCGATACCCAGGATAGCGCCCCGACTCTTTCCAGACGGTTAACCCGGGGGCCAGCGCTCTGGACGCCCCCGCGCCTTGGCCGTATAAGGGTCGGCACCTTCCTTCGTCCGGGTGGCTTCCATGCACGACATAAAACTGATCCGCGACAATCCCGAAGCCTTCGACGCCGGGCTGGTCAAGCGCGGCTTGACACCTCAGGCGGCGGCTTTGCTGGACTTGGACGCCCGGCGACGCGGAGCCCAGACCCGGGCCCAGGAAATCCAGGCCCGGCGCAACAGCCTGTCCAAGGAAATCGGCCAGAAGAAGGCCAAGGGCGAGGACGCCTCCGCCGTCATGGCCGATGTCGCCCGCTCCAAGGACGAGCAAGCGGCGGTCGAGGAGGAAGCCAAGCAGGCGACGGCGGAATTGGACAGAGCGCTCGCCACGATTCCCAACCTGCCGGGTACCGACGTCCCCGTCGGACCCGACGAATCGGCCAACGTCGAGATCTCTCGCTGGGGCAGCCCAACCCCCTTGGCCTTCGCGCCCAAGGAGCATTTCGAGATCGGCGAGACGCTGGGCCTGATGGATTTCGATGCCGCTTCCCGGATCTCCGGCGCCCGCTTCGTGGTGCTGAAGGGCGAACTGGCGCGGCTGGAACGGGCCATCGCCAATTTCATGCTCGACATGCATACCGGCAAGTTCGGCTATACCGAAGTCAACCCGCCGGCCCTGGTCAAGGACGAGGCCTGTTTCGGCACCGGCCAGTTGCCCAAGTTCGCCGCCGACCTGTTCCGGACCGAGAACGGCTACTGGCTGATCCCCACCGCCGAGGTTCCGCTGACCAACCTGGCGGCCGATTCGATCCTGGACGCGGAAAAACTGCCGCTTCGCTATACCGCCATGACCTGGTGCTTCCGTTCCGAGGCCGGCGCCGCGGGCAAGGACACCCGCGGCATGATCCGCCAGCACCAGTTCACCAAGGTGGAACTGGTGAGCGTGGTGGTGCCCGAGGCCTCCGACCTGGAACTGGAACGCATGACGTCTTGCGCCGAAGGCATCCTGCGCGCCCTGCTGCTGCCTTATCGCAAGGTGGCGCTATGTACCGGCGACATGGGCTTTTCCGCCCGCAAGACCTACGACCTGGAAGTCTGGCTGCCGGGCCAGAACCGCTACCGCGAGATTTCGTCTTGTTCCAATTGCGGCGATTTCCAGGCCCGGCGCATGAAGGCCAGGTGCCGCAAGAAGGGCGAGAAGGACACCCGCTTCGTCCATACTCTCAACGGGTCCGGCCTCGCGGTGGGGCGGACCCTGGTCGCCATCCTGGAGAACTACCAGCAAGCCGACGGTTCCGTCGTGGTGCCCGAGGTTCTCCGGCCCTTCATGGGCATCGAGGTCATCAAGCCCCATGCGTGACCGGGTGCCCGACCTGGCGAAGGCCGTCGTCCTGCTGTGCAACGACGACGGCATCGACGCCCCCGGCCTCGGGCATCTGGAAAGGATCGTCGCTCCCCTGGTGGCCGAGTTGTGGATTGCCGCGCCCGAGACCGAACAGAGCGGCGCCGGGCACTCCCTGACGCTGCGCCGGCCTTTGCGCATCCGCCATGTCTCCGGCCGCCGCTATGCGGTCGACGGCACGCCCACCGATGCGGCCCTGCTGGGCGTCAACCGGATCATGAAGGAACAAGGACGCAGGCCCGACTTGGTGCTGTCCGGCATCAACCGGGGCGGCAACCTGGGCGAGGACGTGACCTATTCGGGCACCATCGCCGCCGCCATGGAAGCGACTCTGCTGGGCTATCCCGCTGTGGCGCTCAGCTTGGTGACGGACGCGGAGGGCAACGCCCGCTGGTCGACCGCCGAGCGCTGGCTGCCCGAGGTGCTGAAGGGACTGGCTCGCCTGCCCTGGCCCGAAGGGGTGCTGATGAACGTCAATTTTCCCGATGTGGCGGCCGAGACGGTGAGCGGAATCGAGATCACCCGCCAGGGCCGTCGCAAACCGGGCGGCGAGATCGTCGCCGGGCGCGACCCGCGCGGCGACGCCTACTACTGGATCGGCGCCCAGCGCCAGGAGGACCGCCACAGGAAGCATACCGACCTGGAGGCTGTGCTGCGCGGCGCCATCGCCGTCACGCCCCTGAGCATGGACATGACCCACGCCCCCATGCTGAAAGCGCTGCGGGAGGCCTTCCGGTAAGGTCGGCGGGATGCTAGTGTGTACATGAGAATCAACCGGAATTGGAGCCCTTTATGAGCAGTGCCGTGGTGACGGTACGCCTCGGTCAGGAAACCAAGTCGAGGCTGGAATCCCTTTCCAAGGCCACCCGCCGCAGCAAGTCCTTTCTGGCCGCGGAAGCCATCGAACGCTACGTGGCCGACGAGGCGGCCTTCATCGCCGCCGTCGAGGAAGGCATTGCGGCCGCCGAACGCGGGGAGCTTGTCTCCCACGAAGACATTCTAGCCGACCTGGATCGCCACCGGGCCCAGAGGCGGGGACCGGCATGATGCTCGTGAGATGGTCGATTCCCGCAAGGTGCGACCTGAACGCGATCATGGACTATCTCGACATCAAAAACCCACCTGCGGCGGCACGGCTCGATGAGCGGATACGGGATTCCGTGGCTTCCCTCGCGGAATTCCCCAACCGTGGCCGGCCCGGACGGATCGTGGGCACGCGCGAGCTTGTGATGTCCGATCTTCCCTATATTGTCGTCTATCGCGTGACTTTCGATCAGTTATGGATTCTCCGCATCATGCACGGCGCCCGTTCCCTTCCGGAGGCCTTCCGGTGACCGACGACATGGCCGCCGCCAAGGTCCATCTGGTGATGGAACTGCGCCGTTCGGGCATCCGCGATCTCCGGGTCCTGGAAGCGCTGGAGCGGGTCCCGCGCGAAATGTTCGTTCCCGCCCCTTTCCGCGCCAAGGCCTACGATAATGTCACCCTGCCCATCGGCCGCCACCAGACCGTGAGCCAACCCGAGGTTGTCGCCTTGATGACCCAGGCCCTCGACGTCGGCGACCGCATGAAGGTGCTGGAAGTGGGCACAGGATCGGGCTACCAGACATCGATCCTGGCCCGCCTGGCCCGGCGCGTCTTCACCATCGAACGCCATCGGGAACTGCTGCGCGACGCGGAAAGGCGATTCGCCGACCTGCGTCTGTCCAACGTCGTGACCCTGGCCGGCGACGGCAGCCGCGGCTGGCCCGAGCAGGCGCCCTTCGATCGCATCATGGTGACCGCGGCGGCCCACGACGTGCCGCCGGTACTGGTGGCCCAGATGGCGTTGGGCGGCATCATGGTGGTGCCCGTGGGCTACCACGAGACCGAGGAACACGCCGACCACGACCAGCGCCTGGTCAAGGTGGTGCGCACCGAGGAAGGCTACGAGACCGAGGACCTGGGGCCGGTCCGCTTCGTTCCTCTCGTCGCGGGCTTGGCTCTGTCATGACTTTTGGCGATAATCGGCCCATGCGGAACTTGCGAGGACTCCTGCTGGCGGCGGCGACGGGACTTCTGGTTTCCGGCTGCGCCTACGTGGAATGGCCGCCGCGCGGCGGCCAAGGCCAGGTATCCCAGCCCGCCCAGCCGGCCGAAACGAGTTCCATGTTCGCCGGGGCGGAAGCGGTGACGGTCGGCAAGGGCGACTCCGTCCACGGCCTGGCCAAGCGGCACGGCGTTTCGGCGCGCGCCATCATCGACGCCAACGGCCTCAAGGCCCCCTATACGCTTAAAGTGGGGCAGCGCATCGTCCTGCCGCGCGACCGCGAACACGTGGTCCAGAAGGGAGAGGGACTGCATGCCATCGCGCGCTTCCATAATGTCGACAGCTATGAGATGGCGCGCCTGAACGGCCTTTCGCCGCCCTACAAGGTGCTGATGGGCCAGCGGCTGCGCATTCCCGGCTCGGCAACGGGCGGTGGCGCCGTCACGGCACAGGCGGCGCCACCGCCCGCCGCGCAGCCGGTGCCGCGCGTGGAAGGCGTGACCCTGGAACCGCCCAAGGACAGGGATACCTACACCGCGCCTTCCAGCATGGGTATCGAGGCTCTGCCGCCACCCACGGCTCCGGCCGGTCCGGCGCCGGCACCGCTGCCGCCCCCGGCCATGCCGGCCAGCCAAGCCCCCGTTGCCCCCTTGCCGCCTCCCATCGATGTCGGACAGGCCCCGGGTGCTGCGGTCGCCGACGCCCCCCCGCCCCCGCCTCGTCCCAGCCTGCCCGAACCGCCACCGGTTTCGGGCAAGGGCTTTGCGTGGCCGGTCAAGGGCAAGGTTCTGTCCGGCTTCGGGCCCAAGGAGAAGGGGCTGCAGAACGACGGGATCAATATCGCCGCGTCGGCCGGAACGCCGATCCTGGCGGCCGAGGACGGCGTCATCGCCTATGTCGGCAACGAACTGCGCGGCTTCGGCAATCTGGTGCTGATAAAGCATTCCGACGGCGTCACCACCGCCTACGCCCATACCGAGGAAATCCTGGTCAAGCGCGGCGAGACGGTCGCCAAGGGCCAGACCATCGCCCGCGTCGGGGCCACCGGCGGCGTCAAGGCGCCGCAGTTGCATTTCGAGGTCCGCAAGGGCAAGCAGCCTGTGGACCCGCTCCGCTATTTGCCGTCCTGAACGGATTCCAGCTTCCAGCCCTTGTTGCGCAGACAGAAGGACGCCAGTTCGTCCTCGTGCATCATGCGGTCAAGCAGGGAAGGCCGACGGTGGAAGGAAAAGGCCGGAGAAGCGAATCGCGAGCCCATCCATGCCGGCCGCCCCCAGAATGACAGCCGTTCCTCCCGCCAGGCTTGGTCCATGGCGGCGCGGCGGCAATCGGTCCGGTCGTCCTGGAGATCGGTCAAGCCGGCACCCGGCTTGCTCCAGTGGACCGGCGTGCAAGCCGCCAACAAGGCGGACAGGGCCAGAATTCGCCATCGCATGCGTCATTATGAGAGCGCGATTGTGGCAGCGTTTGGGCATCCCCGTGTCATCAAGAGGTAACCCTTTCCGGAAATGATGTTTACGAATCGCGCGGGTTCGGCGACAATCATGGGATCGCTGGGCGGAGAAGGGGGATTGCATGGCAGCCAAGAAGAACCCCGCAGGCGAAGCGGTGATCGTCGGTCTCGACGGTATCGACGCGCTGGTCAAGGCGCTGAGCCGGGAGGGCTATGCGACCCTGGGCCCGCGTGTCGAGGCCGGCGCCGTGGTCTATGGCCCTGTCGCTTCGGCCGCCGACCTGCCGGGCGGTTGGACGGACGAACAGGAAGGCGGCCATTACCGCCTGAAGAAATCCAAGAGCCCCGCCCTGTTCGACCATGTGGTCGGACCTCACTCCTGGAAGCGCTTCCTCTATCCGCCGGTACAGACTCTCTGGACGGCGGTGCGCAAGGGTCGCGGCTTCATCCTCGGCGACAAGGTGGAAGCCGAGCGCATGGCGCTGGTCGGGGTGCGCCCTTGCGAACTGGCGGCGATCGCCATCCACGACAAGGTCTTCGACAACGGCCAGTTCACCGATTCCGGCTACCTGCTGCGGCGCAAGGGCGCCTTCCTGGTGGCCGTCAATTGCGGGCGGGCGGCGGCGACCTGCTTCTGCGCCTCGATGAACACCGGGCCCAGGGCCTCGGCCGGGTACGACCTCGCCCTTACCGAACTGGTGGACGGCAAGCGCCACGAGTTCCTCGTCGAGGCCGGCTCGGAGAAAGGCGCCCGCCTGCTGCCCAAGCTGAAGGGCCGGCCGGCCGAGGACGCCGACCGCAAGGCGGCGGCCAAGCGTTCGGACGCCTGCGCCAAATCGATGACCCGGACGGTGCCGGACGATATCGGCGTGGTGCTGAAGGCCAACCCGACCCACGCCCGTTGGGACGAGGTCGCCAAGCGCTGCCTGAACTGCGCCAACTGTACGATGGTCTGCCCCACCTGCTTCTGCACCACGGTGGAGGACGTGACCGACCTGAAGGGCGATTCCGCCGAGCGGGTGCGCAAGTGGGATTCCTGCTTCACCGTGGACTTCAGCTACATCCACGGCGGGCCCATCCGGCGCGACGCCAAGGCCCGCTACCGCCAGTGGATGATCCACAAGCTGTCCGCCTGGCACGACCAGTTCGGGACATCGGGCTGCGTGGGCTGCGGGCGCTGCATCACCTGGTGCCCGGTGGGCATCGACATCACCGAGGAAGCCCGGGCCATCCGGGACAGCGACGGGAGGGCATGACATGGTCCAGATCGAGGGCATGGGCAAGGAATTGGCCGAACACCCGTTCTTCGACGGCATGGAATCCAAGGACCGCGAGTTGCTGTCCGGCTGCGCCAAGAACGAGGTCTTCGATGCCGACGAGTACGTCTTCCGCGAGGGCGAGCCGGCCGACAAGTTCTACCTGATCCGCCACGGCACGGTGGCGGTCGAGTTGCATGCGCCGGGCCATGACCCCATGGTGCTGGAGACCCTGCGCAAGGGAGACATCTTCGGCTGGTCCTGGATGGTGCAGCCCTATACCTGGACCTTCGACGTACGCGCGGTGGAACTGACCCGAGTCATCAGCCTGGACGCCAAGTGCCTGCGCGGCAAGCTGGAAAAGGACCATTCCCTGGGCTACGAACTGTTCAAGCGCTTCATCCCGGTGATGGCCGAACGGGTGGGGGCCGCCCGCCTGCAGTTGCTCGATCTCTATGGCCAGCCGGCGGAACGCCGGTCCCGGTCGAAGAAGAAGTAGGGGAAAGCGGGGACGCCATGGTCGATCCGATGATCCCCACGCCTTTCAAGGTGACGCGCGTCCGCCGCGAGTTGGCCGACACCTTCACCCTCGACCTGGTTCCGGCGGAAGGCCGCAGGCCTTTCGCGTTCCAGCCGGGCCAGTTCAACATGCTCTACCAGTTCGGTATCGGCGAGGTGCCGATCAGCATCAGCGGCGATGCCGCCGACGGCGGGGTGCTGGTCCATACCATCCGCGCCGTGGGTGGGGTCTCCAACGCGCTCACCGGCCTCGCGGCGGGCGACATGGTCGGCGTGCGCGGCCCCTTCGGCAGCGCCTGGCCGATGAAGGAAGCCGAAGGCGCCGACGTGGTGATCGTCACCGGCGGCATCGGCCTGGCCCCCTTGCGCCCGGCCATCTACCACGTGCTGGCCAACCGCAAGAAGTACGGCCGCTTCATCATCCTTTATGGGGCCCGGACGCCGGCCGATATCCTGTTCCGCAAGGAACTGGAAGGCTGGCGTTCGCGCATCGACACCTACGTGGACGTGACGGTGGATGCCGCTGGCACCGAATGGCAGGGCAACGTGGGCGTGGTGCCCAAGCTGATCCCGCGCGCCGATTTCGATCCGGCCAACGCCACCGTCCTGGTCTGCGGGCCCGAGGTGATGATGCGCTTCACCATCCAGGCCCTGAACCAGCGCGGCGTCGGCGACGACCGCATCTGGGTGTCCATGGAACGCAACATGAAGTGCGCCGTGGGTTTCTGCGGCCACTGCCAGTTCGGGCCCAAGTTCGTCTGCAAGGACGGGCCGGTGTTCCGCTTCGATACCATCCGCGACATCTTCCAGGTGAGGGAGATCTGACCATGGCTCCGGCACGGAAGAAACCCCGGCTCGCGGTTTGGAAATTCTCGTCTTGCGACGGCTGCCAATTGTCCTTGCTGGATTGCGAGGACGAACTGCTGGCCGTCCTGGGCGAAGTCGAGATCGGCTACTTCCTGGAGGCGACCCGGGCCCGCATCGCCGGTCCCTACGACGTGTCGCTGGTCGAAGGTTCGGTGACCACGCCGGAAGAAGTGGAACGCATCGTCCATATCCGCAAGCAGTCCCGGGTGCTGATAACCATCGGCGCCTGCGCCACCGCGGGCGGCATCCAGGCCCTGCGGAACTTCAAGGACGTGACCTCCTTCATCCATGCGGTCTACGCCCATCCGGAATACATCGAGACCCTGAGCCACGCCTCGCCCATCCAGGATTTCGTGCCGGTGGACTTCGAACTGCGCGGCTGCCCGATTTCCAAGGAACAATTGCTGGAACTGCTCAACGCCACCCTGAACGGCCGCAAGCCCAACGTGCCCACCTACAGCCAATGCATCGAGTGCAAGCGCCAGGGCACCGTCTGCGTCATGGTTTCCCAGGGCCAGCCCTGCCTGGGCCCCGTGACCCAGGCCGGCTGCGGCAATGTCTGCCCGTCTTGCGAACGGGGCTGCTTCGGCTGCTTCGGCCCCAAGGAAACGCCGAACACGGCGTCGCTGAGCAAGCAGCTGGCCGCCCACGGCATGGGCAAGCGCCAGATCAAGCATTTCTATCGCGGCTTCACCGCCAACGCGGAAGCCTTCCGCAGGGAGAGCGAGGCCCATGAATAAGCCCAAGGCCCCGGCCAAGACCCGGACCCTCAAGGTGGATGCCCTGGCGCGCGTGGAAGGCGAGGGCGCCCTCTACGTGCGGGTCAAGGGCGGCGAGATCCAGGACATCAAGTTCCGCATCTTCGAGCCGCCCCGCTTCTTCGAGGCCTTCTTGCGCGGGCGGATGTATTCGGACGTGCCCGACATCACGGCGCGCATCTGCGGCATCTGCCCCATGGCCTACATCATGGGCGCCAGCCAAGCCATGGAAGACGCCCTGGGCGTCACCGTGACCGGTCCGTTGCGCGACCTGCGCCGCATCTCCTATTGCGGCGAATGGATCGAAAGCCACGTCCTGCACGCCGCCATGCTGCACGCCCCCGACTTCCTGGGCCTGGACGACGCCATCCAGATCGCCGCCAAGAACCCGGCCCTGGTGGAAAAGGCTTTACGCCTGAAGAAGCTCGGCAATTCGCTGCTGGAAGTCATCGGCGGGCGATCCATCCATCCGGTGAACCTGAAGGTGGGCGGCTTCTGGGGCACGCCGCGCAAGGAGAAGCTGCGCGCCCTCATCCCCGAACTGGAATGGGGCATCCAGGCTTCCATCGAGCTGACCCAGGCCTTCGCCGGCTTCGACTTCCCGGACTTCGAGTACGACTACACCTGCGTTTCGCTACGCCATCCGGACGAGTATGCCATCTGCGAAGGGCGCATCGTTTCAAACCGGGGGCTCGACATTCCGCTGACCCAGTTCTTCGATCACTTCGACGAGGAACACGTCCGCCATTCCAATGCCTTGCATGGGTTCGCCAAGGAAGGCCCGGCCAACTACCTGGTGGGGCCGAACGCTCGCTACAACAACAATTATTCCCAGCTTTCCGCGCTGGCCAAGCGCACCGCCAAGGAAGCCGGGCTGGGCAAGGTCTGCAACAACCCTTACCAAAGTCTCCTGATCCGGATGATCGAGACCCTTTATGCCTGCGAAGAGGCTCTGCGGCTGGTCAAGGCCTACGAGGAGCCCGATGCGTCTTGCGTCCAGGTCACGGCCAAGAAGGGGGTGGGCTACGGCTGCACCGAGGCGCCGCGCGGCATCTGCTTCCACCACTATCGCCTGGACCGCGAGGGGCGGGTCGAATTGGCGCGTATCGTGCCCCCGACGGCCCAGAACCAGAAACAGATCGAGGAAGACCTGCGCCACGTGGTGGCCCATAACCTCGACATGCCCGACGACAAACTGACCCTCCGCTGCGAACAGACCATCCGCAACTACGATCCCTGCATTTCCTGCGCCACCCACTTCCTCAAGCTGACGGTGGAGCGGGAATAGCGTCGGGCATGGCGGCCCGGTCCCTGTTCCCCTACAATCGCCGGATGGTACCTCTTCGCGCCCCCGATCTTGTATCCGGTCGCATCGTCAACGGGACGGGCGGGGCGAATGCCTGGTGCACCACCATCCAGGCCGTGCTGGAGGAAGTCCGGGACGGCCGCCGCGAGACCGCCTACCTGGGCCACGAATGCCGCAAGGAGAACGTGCCCTTCGCCGCAGGCGGGGCAGGACCCGAAGGGGGGATCATCCAGAAGAATTCCCCTGCCGAGTTCCTGACCTTCAGCCGGGGCGGACGCTTCTACCAAATTCTTGGCACCGAGACGGTGTTCGGGGGCGATCTTCTTGCCGCCTATCCCCATGTCCGGCTGGGGCGGCATTTCGTCTTCCAGCCCCATGGCGAGGACGACTGGGTTTCCCGGGTCCATTGCCCGGAGCGCCCGATCCGCCTTGCGACGGCGGACGCGGTGATGGACGGACTTCGCGCCGGCGGCTTGGCGCTTGGCGATCTGTTCCTGCGCTTTTCCTGGCAGGAAGGCGCCACCGCCCATACCCTTTACGCGCCCAGCCGCTATGTGAACTTCGGTGAAGACTACCTGCAGCCGATCAGCGGCTACGTGCTGTTCCGCCACCAGGACCTGTGGCTGCATGGCTACCTGGCCTGCGCGCTCAAGGCCGATGGAACCCGGCTATGCGAACTGGTGGCGCCCGTCTATACGGATGCCTATGCCGTGATCGCCAAGCAGTCCCGCCTGGAGGAGGCGGATCGGGCCGCCCTCGCCGGACTTGCCGCAGCGGCGCCGGCCTATACCCGGCAGTTCAATCTGGTTCTGCATCTGGACGGCCAACTCGACTTCTTCGTCTACGACCGGGATTGACGTGGGCGCCGATCTTGCCGCACTGGCGCCCTTCGCCGTGCTCCTTCTTCTTGCCGGGGCGGGGGCAGGGTTGATCGCCGGTCTGCTGGGGGTGGGGGGCGGCATCGTGGTGGTGCCGGTGCTGTTCCACGTCTTCGGGCACCTGGGCATCGAGCCCGCTCTGTCCATGAAGATGGCGGTCGGCACGTCGCTTGCCACCATAGTCGTCACCGCCTGGGCGTCGGCGCGCGCCCATTGGGAACGGGGAGCCGTCGACCAGGAGGTGTTGAGGCGCCTGGGGCCTTGGGTGGTGGGTGGCGTTCTGGCCGGGGCGCTGCTGGCTTCGAGTCTCGACGGATCGGTACTAGCCGGCCTGTTCGCCGCCGTCGCCTTCGTGGTTTCCCTGCAGATCGCCTTCGGCAACCCGGCTTGGCGCCTGGGCGACCGACTTCCCGAAGGGCCGGGAGGGGCTGCCCTCGGCGGGGCCATCGGCGCCCTGTCGGCACTGCTGGGCATCGGCGGCGGAACGTTCGTCGTGCCGGTCTTGACCATGCACGGCTATCCCGTCCGCCGGGCGGTGGGGACGGCGGCGGCCATGGGATTCGTGATCGGGATTCCGGGGGTGCTGGGTTTCGCCCTCGCGGGCCTGGAGGTAACCGGGCGCCCGCCCTTCAGCCTCGGTTACGTCAGCCTGGCCGGCTTGGCGTTCCTGGCACCGGCCTCGATGGTCTGTGCGCCGCTGGGGGCCGGACTGGCCCACCGCCTGGACATCCGGATGCTCCGCCGCGTCTTCGCCCTGTTCCTGGCATTGACGGCGGCCCGGATGGCCTGGTCGGTCTGAGCCGGTCAGGCGGCGCGGGTGGCGGTGGAGTCGGTGAGCAGGGCGAAAAGAGCATCCGGCTGGTCGGTGCCGCGCAGCTTCTCGCAGATGCTGCGATCCCGGAGCAGACGCGATACCCGGGCCAAGGCCTTCAGATGGTCGGCACCCGCCGATTCCGGAGCCAACAGCAGAAAAATCAGATCGACCGGCCGTTCGTCGATGGAATCGAAGTCGATGGGTTGTTCCAGGCGGGCGAACAGGCCATGCAGACGGCCCAGGTTGGGCAGCTTGCCATGGGGGATGGCAATGCCGTTGCCGACTCCGGTGGTGCCCAGGCGCTCGCGCTCCATCAGCACGTCGAAGATCGCCCGTTCGTGCAGGCCGGTGATCCCCGCCGCGCGCCGCGCCAGTTCCTGCAGCGCCTGCTTCTTGCTGGTCGCCCTCAGGCTGGCGACCACTCCGTCGGACGAAAGCAGGTCGGAGATCTCCATCGGCACCTCCTGCGCGGACGGGCGAGGGTCTAGTGACTCTCGCTCGGATCGATCCACCCGATATTGCCGTCGGGACGGCGATAGACAACGTTCAGCCGTCCATGCGCCGAATTGCGAAACATCATGGCGGCGACGTCGGCCAAGTCCATGCGCATCACCGCCTCGCTCACCGTCATGGTGGCGACGGTGGTGGGCATTTCGGCGACGATGGCGGGATGGGCCACGGCCGGCACTTCCTCGTGCTCGCCTTCCGCCTTCAGGATATAGCGCTGGGCGAGGACGACCTTTTCGTCGTCGGCAGGACCCTTGTGGTGGTCCCGCAGGCGCTGCTTGTAGCGCTTGAGCTGCTTGCCGATGCGCTCCATGGCTCCGTCGAACGCCTGGTGGGCGTCGCCGGCATTGCCAGAGCCCTGCACCAGCAGGCCGCGACCCGGATGCACCGAGATGTCGACCAGGAACTGATGGCCCGTCTTCTGGAAGACGACCGTAGCGTCGATTGCGCGGTCGAAATACTTGGTGACCGCCTGGTTGAGCTGCTGCTCGACGTGGCCGCGCAGGGCCTCGCCGACATCCATCTGCTTGCCTTTGACCGTGATTTCCATGAGCCGTGTTCGTCCCACCGGATGGGAAATGAAAGAATGATCGTCGATGCAGGCGTCGGTACTTGTCTTCGAAGCGTCCCTTGTCGCCGGAGACAAAAACCCCCGACCCGCGGCCCGCCCCCCTCGGCTCGCGGAAGCCCGGAAGTTAGTGGCGAGGGCGGACGGTGTCAATAGACTGTTGAGGGCAACCATTCCGCCGATCCGGCCCTCAGATTCCCGATGCCTTCTCGCGGCGGCGTTGGGTGGAGGAGCCGATGCCCATACCCTCGCGATACTTGGCGACCGTCCGTCGGGCGATGTCGATGCCTTCTTCCTTGAGGATGGTGACGATGCGGTCGTCCGACAAGATTTCGCCCGCCGCCTCGGCGTCGATCAGGGCCTTGATACGATGCCGCACCGCTTCCGCCGAATGAGCCTCGCCACCGCCGCTGTGGGCGATGGCGGTGGTGAAGAAGTATTTCATCTCGTAGATGCCGCGCGGCGTCGAGATGTACTTGTTCGAAGTTACCCGGCTGACCGTGCTTTCGTGCATCCCGATGGCGTCGGCGATATCGCGCAGCACCAGGGGCCTGAGATGCTGGACGCCTTTCAGGAAGAACATCTCCTGCTGGCGCACCAGTTCGGTGGCGACCTTGAGAATGGTGGTCGCCCTCTGGTGCAGGGAACGGGCGAGCCAGTTCGCGGTTTGGAAGCACTCGTTGATGTAGCTCTTGTCGTCGCGCGAGCGGGCGGCCTTGGTGACCTGGGAATAATAGTGGTTGTTGACCAGGACCCGGGGCAGGGTGTCGCTGTTCAACTCGATGATCCAGCCGCCGCCTTGCTTGGCCCGCATCAGGACGTCGGGGGTGACCGGCTGTGGTAGGGAATGGTCCCAGGCCAGGGCCGGCTTGGGATCGAGGGCACGGATTTCCGCCACCATCTCGCTCAGGTCCTCGGCGTCGACGCCGCAACGCTTGAGCAGCCCGGCCATATCCCGCCGGGCCAGCAGTTCTAGATTGTCGAGCAGGGCCGCCATGGCCGGATCGAGCCGGTTGCGGTCGCGCAATTGAAGCGCCAGACATTCCTTGAGGCTGCGGGCGAAGAGCCCGGCCGGATCGAACTGCTGGAGGCGGGCCAACATCTTTTCCACCTGGGCCAAGGGGCAGCCCAACATCTCGGCCAAGGCCTCGAGGTCGCCGCTGACGTAGCCGGCCTCGTCCAGCATGTCGATCAGGTGCATGCCGATCAGGCGTTCGGCCGGGTCGGGGGTGCCCATGTTCAACTGGCCGATCAGGTGATCGCGCAAGTTTTCCTCACCAGACAGGGTTTGCTCGAAGTTGAACTCGGAATCGTCGAAGCTGCCGCCTCGCCCGCCGCCCCATTCGGCGAAGGCCTGCGAGCCCAGACCGGCTCCCATGGCCGGTTCTGGGCCGCCCTCGCTGTTGTTCCACATGTTGTCGATGTCGATATCGAGGGCGGCCTCCTGCCGTTCGCCGATGTCGGCGTCGCGCGACAGGTCCAGGGTTTCCAATCCGTCGCGTTGGATGCGCTCCGAACCGTCGACGGACTCGCCCGGGTCAGGGCTGGTCCCCGCCTCGCCGGGAATGGGGGGTTCCTCCTCTTCGCGCAGCAGGAGCGGATTGCGTTCCAACTCCTGTTCCACGTACTCCGTCAACTCGATGTTGTTGTATTGCAGCAGCTTGATCGCCTGCTGCAGTTGCGGCGTCATGACCAGCGTCTGGGCCTGGCGGAGGTCGAGGCGAGGGGTGAGCACCATGTCCGGTCTACAGGCTGAAGCGATCGCCCAGGTAGACGCGGCGGACGTCTTCGTTGCCGACGATGTCGGCGGGCCGGCCTTCCATCAGCATCATGCCGTCGTGGATGATGTAGGCGCGGTCGATGACGTCCAGGGTCTCGCGGACGTTGTGGTCGGTGATCAGGACGCCGATGCCGCGGTCCTTGAGATGCTTGACCAGGTCGCGGATATCGCCCACGGCGATGGGGTCGATCCCGGCAAAAGGTTCGTCCAACAGGATGAAGTGCGGGTTCGAGGCAAGCGCCCGGGCGATCTCGACGCGCCGCCGCTCGCCTCCCGAGAGCGCCAGGGCCGGAGCCTGGCGCAGATGGGTGATGGAGAACTCGGCCAGCAGGGCGTCCAGGATGGCTTCCCGGCGGTCGCGGGATTTTTCCACCACCTCCAGGACGGCCCGAATGTTGTCCTCGACCGAAAGCCCCCGGAAGATCGACGCTTCCTGAGGCAGGTAGCCGATGCCTAAGCGGGCGCGGCGGTACATGGGCAGGTCGGTGATTTCCTCCCCGTCCAGGATCACGGTCCCGTAGTCGGGCTGGATAAAGCCGGTGATCATATAGAAGCAAGTGGTCTTGCCCGCGCCGTTGGGCCCCAGCAGTCCCACCACTTCGCCGCGCTGGATGCGCAGGGACACGCCGCGCACGACGGGCCGCTTCTTGAAGCGCTTGCCCAACCGGTTGGCCACCAAGCCCTTGTTGTCGGCCACCAGACGCGGCGCCGGACCCGGCCCGGACGGCGGGTTCTTGGCGGACGCGGCGCTCTTGCGCTTCAGCATTCTTCCCCCTGCGGCCCCGGCTGGCGTTACGGGCTCTCCCTCCGCTTGGTCGGCATCAAGGTCCCCTTCACCCGGCCATGCCCACCGTCGGAGGCTTGGCCGCAGCCATGCAGCCGGCTAACGCCGGAATTCAGGTTCACCTCGGCCGCGCAACCGTTCAACTCGTTGGGACCGCGCCTTATCTTAACCGATCCGGTAAGGGTCGCGATACCACTTTCCACGTTGTAGACCGCCTTGTCGGCGGTCACGGTCTCGGTTTCGGTATCGATCTGCACGCGCTCGAAGGCCTCGACGCGGAAGACTTGGGTCTTGCCGGATTTGTCCTCGCGGAAATGGGCGGTGACGATCTCGGCGCGCAGTTTCTTGTTCTGGCCCTGGTCCTTGTGGACGACCTGGGCGTTGCCGCGGGCCACCGCCAAGCGTTTCCCCTGCCAGTATTCGATCTGGCGGTCGGCGGTGACAGTATCGTTGGGCGCCACCAGCTTCGCCCCCTGGCGGCCGGTCAGGATGACAACCGCCTGGTCGACATCGTATTCCGCCCGGTCGCCGTAGGCCTTTTCGCCGGGGGTGGAGATGACCACGTTGCCCTCGGCCTCCAGGCGCCAGATGTCGGCTCCGCCCCCCTGGGCGCCTTTTTCCCGGTAATGGGCCCGCAAGGTATCGGCGTTGACCTTGGTCGCGCCGCGGGTCGCCACGGCATTGCCGCGCGCCAGGAAGACCTTCCTTTCCTGCTGCCATTCGATGCCGTTGTCGGCCTGTACCTCGATGGGGCCGCCCTCGGCGCTCCCGAAGCTGGCCATCTGGGCCAGGACGGGAGACGCCACCAGGAGAAGGGCGGCCAGAGCCAGGTGCTTTTGCTGGATGCGCATCACTTCAGGTCTTCCCTCGCCCCCGGGTACATGATGACTTTGGCGCGGCCGGTCAACAAGATGGTCGTTCCCCGATCGTAGATCTGAAACCCTTCGGCCTTCATGTCGCCGAAGGGCCCCTGGCCTTCGACGGCGTCGGGTCCCTTGGCGGTTCCTTCGCTCAGGTCGACGATCACCTTCGATGTCCGAATCTCGTAGCCGGTATCGTGGAAGAGATTGACGTTTCCCGCAAGCAGCAGGCTGCGGGCGATGTGGTCGTAGCGTCCTTCGGCGGCGGTGAGCACCAGCCAGGTGCCGTCGTTCATGGTAACGTCGGCCTTGGGCATTTCCAGGTCCACCGTCGTCGCGCCCGGGCTGATATTGCGGGCCAAGTCGGCGGTGATGGAAAAGGGACGATTCTCCTTGTCGGTGCCGACGTAGCGCGGGTTGAGCATGTTGGGCGCCGAGGAATCGCCTTCCTGCAGGACGGATATCCCGATACGGAACCGGTTGTCCTTCTTGTTGATGTGCGGCCAGAGCGCCACCAACCCGATCAGGACCGCAGCGCCCACCGGCAGCAAGCGCTTCGCGGTGGCGACGAAACGACTGTACCCGGCGATCCGGGTCGGCAGGAGACGGGCCGGACCGCTTCGCAGGGAGGGGGAGGGGTCGCCACTCATGGCCGCGTCACACCACCCCGGCCCGCAGGCAATCGTGGATGTGGAGGATGCCCTCCGGCCGCCCGTCCACCAGGACGAACAGGGTGGTGATGGCCTTCTTGTTCATGATCCGCACCGCCTCGCTGGCCAGGGCGTCGGGTGAAATGGTCTTGGGGCCGGCGGTCATGAGGTCTTCGACCTTGCGCGCCAGGAGGTCGGGGCCCATGTGGCGGCGCAGGTCGCCGTCGGTGACGATGCCCAATAGCCGCCCCTCACCGTCCAGCACGCCGACGCAGCCCAGACGCTTGGCGGTCATGGTCAGCAGGGCATCGTGCATGGGGGTCCCGCGGTCGACCAGGGGAAGCTGGTCGCCCTGGTGCATGATGTCGGCCACCTTGAGCAGCCGCTGGCCCAGCTTGCCGCCCGGGTGGAAGACCTGGAAGTCGTCGGACGAGAAGTTCTTGCGTTCCAGCAGCGCCACGGCGAGGGCGTCGCCAAGGGCCAGCATGGCGGTGGTCGATGTGGTCGGCGCCAGGCCCATGGGGCAGGCCTCGTCCGAAGGCGGCAGCACCAGGGCGACGGTGGCCGCCTTGGCCAAGGCGCTGGACGGCTTACGCGTCAGGGCGATAAGGGGGATATCGAACCGGCAGGCGTAGGCTACCATGTCGCCCAGTTCCGCCGTCTCGCCCGAATTGGACAGCGCGATCACCGCGTCCTCGCCCGTAATCATGCCCAGGTCGCCATGGCTGGCCTCGCCGGGATGGACGAAGAAGGCCGGGGTGCCGGTGGAAGCCATGGTGGCGGCGATCTTGCGAGCCACGTGGCCGCTCTTGCCCATGCCGGTGACCACGACGCGCCCGCGAATGCCTTCCAGGATGCCCACGGCGGCGACGAAGGCCTCGCCCAGGCTGGCGGCAAGTTCGTCCAGGGCCGCCGCCTCCAGCTTGAGGACGCGGCGGGCCGACGCCAGATCGCGATCGCCGGAAGAAAGAGTGCTGTCCATGATGCGAAGGGTTCCGAAATTCCGAAGGACAGTATGCCGCCCGGCCCGGCGGGCGGTCAACGGTGCCGAAAATGATGCAATTCCCATAACGTCGTTCTATCGAACGAAGAATGCGGCTCGGCGTCGGATAAGGAAATCACGCGGCGCCTTGCAACAGCGCCAATCCGGCCTCTTCGCCGAAGCAACTCCCCCGGTCGTCGCAGACGGCGCAGTGGGGTGCCTTGCAGACGAGCACGCCTTCCCGTTCGCAGAGTTGGCGGTAGAAGAACTTCTTCCACTTCATGTTGGTCGCGTTCAAGGCCGCCAAGGGGGCGAAGTGGCGGGCGAGCAGGCGCGACAGGTCCTGGCGGCAATGGAGTCCCAGATCCTGCCAAAGATGGTGGGGGCGCTGGCTGCGCCGGGCGACGATGGCGGCCAGCCAGCCCTCCTCCGGCCGATCCGCCGTCCGGTGATCGAGCAACAGCTGGCGGAGGTCCGCCTCCTCGATGGCCGCGCGGTCCGGATCGAGGGGCGGGACAAGCTCCAGGAGGACGGAACGGGCGCCGGGGAAGTAGCGCGCCACCAAGTCCCCCAGAGCGTCCGGGGACAATCCGAGAGCCTCGGTGAGCGGCCCGCCCTCCTGGATGGCGACGGCCAGGACGCCGGCGAAGACGTGCCGGTCGAAGGCGTCGCCTTCGCCCCGGTCGGCCATCAGGCGCCCATAGTCCGTCATGGCCGGTCTCCTAGGCGGTCCCGTGGGTCTGGCAGTTCTTGGAGCAGACCCGGCCGCAGGCGCCGCAGCCGATGCAGGCGCCGCCCTTGTCCACCACCATGACCTTGCGTTCGAATTCGTCGTCGTCGTCCAGGTCGGGATCGACCGCCACCAGATTGCCGTCCTCGTCCACGCCCTTCAGGTTCATCACGCCGCGCCCGCAAACCTTGAAGCAGCGACCGCAGCCGATGCAGGATTCGGCGTCGATCTCCAGCAGGTACCGGGGAATCCAGGGACTGCCGTCGCGGGTAACCAGGGTTGCCACCGTCATGGTGCTTCGCTCCTTGTCAGGCGCCGCCCAGGGCGGCGAGTTTGGCCTTGGCCTCCGCGAGCTTGGCGTAGGCCTCGTGGGTCTGGCGCGCGATCTCCGGGATGGTCTCCCAGTTTACGGGAAGTTCCTCGGACAGGTCGTGCAGGTTCATCTTCCAGGTGGTGGCGCGGGCCGACAGCTTGCGCAAGTCCGCCTTCAGGTCGTCGATCTCGCCCATGGTTCAGGCCCTCGCCGCGTCCGGGAACTTTTCGATGGCGGCCAGCCCGTCGGCGACCAGCTTCATGCCCTGGTCCGCCAGCTTGGCGAAGCTTTCGAAGCCGAAGCGGTGGACGTCGCGCAAATGGCGGCTGAGCACCACCAGGCGACCGGCCAGCAGCACCACGCGTCCGAATCCTTCATGATGCATGGTCATCATGGGGCTGGCCATCAGGCCGGTTTCCTTCTCGATGGTCAGCCCGACGGCCTTGTGGAACTGTTCCAGCCGGGCCAGCAGGTCGGGATCGGGATCGGCCATCAAGGGCATTTCGCGGCGCTGCTCCCGAGTGACGATGAAATCGGCCAACAGGTCGGCATCCGACCGGCCTTCCCAGACCCCGAATCGGTCCTCGGCGCGCACGATGGACGCCAGGGTCTTGACGAAGGGGGTCTCCAGCCCCCGATCGGTGTCGTTCATGGCCGGTCCTCCTCATCCAGATCGGCCGGGGCGCTTCCGCCCATCGCCTTGCGCAACCAGGGCGGGGGCGTGCCTGACAGCATGGTCCTCACCCGGTCCAGCACCTGCTCGATGGGCTGGGGCTCGGGCACCTTGATCGGATGGACACGGGCGTTGACCACCTTGGCGGCGGCCGGCCCGCCGATGGCCAGCACGAAGACCAGGGCGCAACCTTTCAGGGCTTCCACCTTCTGGCCGATGCGGTCCTCGCCGTCGTCGGCATGCTGCCCGGACTGGTCGGACACGGCGCCGAATTCCAGCGCCTCGACGAAGCGCCAGTCGGCCTTGGTCACCTCGTAGACGGCGAACTTGGGGGTGCTGCCGAAATGGGCGTTCAGGGCCTGCATGTCGGTGGTGGCGATGGCGACCTTCATGGCCCCTTCCTTTCCTTGCGGTTCGGCTTCAACCAGCCGCAGTTTGCGCATCATGGGCGACCTCGTGGCCGGAATCGGCCTCGATCAGGAGATTGGCGACAGCGAACAGCAGCTCGCGGGTGCCCCGGTAGCCGACGCTCACCCGTTGCGGCCCGCCCAGGCGGTCGAAGACCGGGAAGCCGGCCCGGAACAGGGGAATGCCCAGCCGGTCCCCGGCCTGGCGGCCGTGGGCCGGGGCGACGATCAGGTGGCAGCCGGCGGCGGCATCTTCCAGGTCGCCCAGGTCGCCGACGAAGGCTTTGGCGGCGGGCAGTCGGGCCAGCAGGGGCGACCGGCCGTCGGTGGCGACGGCGACGGCGATCTTTGCCCCCAGGCCGGCAAGGAACGAGCCCAGGGCCCACAGCAGATCCGGCTCCCCGGCCAGGGCGATGCTTTTGCCGCCGAAGAAGAAATGCCCGTCCAACATGGCATCGACCAGTTGGCTGCGCTGGCGGCGGAGCTTGGGCGGCACCGGACGTCCCGACAGTTCGGCCAGGACCGCAACCAGGGTGTCGGAGGCTTCCAGCCCGGTCAGGCGGTCCAGCACCCGGAAGGGCACGCCGGCTTGGCGTTCCAGGGCTTCGGCGGCGGGGCGCATCTGTTCGCCCAGGGCCAGCGTGAGCATCGAGCGCCCCATGCGGCGGATGTCCTCCAGCCGGGTGCCGCCGTAGGTGGTGGGGATGTAGCGGTCGGGCACATGCCCGTCCAACGAACCGGCCAGATCGGGCAGCAAGATGACATCAAGGCCGAAGGATTCGGCGATCTCACGCAGTTCCTCGACGTCACCCGGGGTCAGGTGGCTGCCGGCCAGCAGGTTGACTTGGCGGGGCGCTACCACTTCGCGCGGCCCCGCGGGGACCAGTTGTTCGACCATGGCGGTTACCGCCTTGCTCCAGCCGGTCTCCAGGCCGCCGTCGAAGTCGGGGGTGGAAGCCACCACCACCGCCGTCTCTCCCAGGTCGTCGCGGCGGGCCAGCGTCAGGCGCAGGTCGCCCGAGAAGTCCTCGCCGCGGGTCTCCGTGAGCGCCGTGGTGCAGAGGCCGATCACCTTGGGCTTCGTGCGGCCGACGATGTTGACCAGGGCCTGTTCCACGTTGTCCGAACCGCCCAGGATGGTGGAAATCTCGTTCATCGCCGTGGTCTGCAAGGGGATGGCCTCGCGAAAATGGCGGACCATCAGCACCAGGGCGAAGGCGGTGCAGCCCTGGGAGCCATGGAACAGGGGCAGGCAGCCGTCGATTCCCAGGAAGGCGAGCGCCGCGCCCAAAGGCGCGCTGCTTTTCAACGGATTGACGGCGCAGGCCTTGCGGGGGGCTTCGGTCATGTCTCAGGCCTCCCCTTCCCAAGGCGCCGGGGCACGCACCTGGGCCCAGACGGGATTGGACAGGGCCAGGTCGATGCGCCGCACCAGTTCCACCATGCCGACGTAGCCGGCGTAGGCGTGGGATCGTTCCTGGTTGATGTCCAGCCAGGGCACGCGGGCCTTCAGGGCGACGAACTGGGTGCGCCCGCCCGACAGCATGATGTCTGCCTCGCCTTCCTTCAGCATGCGGTACATTTCGCGGGGCGGGATGGCGTCGAACATGGGGGCTTCCTCGCCCATCAGGGAGCGGATGCGCTCCTTGTCGCCTTCCGTGGACTTGCGCACCGAGGTTCCGACGACGGTCATGCCGACTTCCTGGAGTGCCGCCACCACCGACCAGGACTTGACGCCGCCGGTGTAGAGCAGCACCCGCTTGCCGGCCAGACGGGGTCGGAATTCCGCCAGGCGGGCCCAGGCCTTGGCTTCCTCCTCGGCGATCAGGGCTTCGGTACGCGCCGCCAAGTCGGTCGGCGCGCCCCGCGCCACCAGCAGGCGGGCGGTGGTGCGCAAGGCCTCCGAGGTATCGGAGATGCCGTAGAACGAGCCCTCGAAATAGGGAATGCCCCACCGTTCCTCCATCTTCCGCGCGAGCGCGATCAACGCTTGGCTGCAAACCAGCATGTTGACCCGGGCGCGATGGGCGGCGGCGACGTCGGCATAACGCCCGTCGCCGGTGACGGAAGCGAGAATGCGTATCCCCAGGCGCGCGAACAGCGGCGTGACCTGCCACATTTCGCCGGCCACGTTGTATTCGCCCAGGATGTTGATGTCGGTGGGGGTGGATACCGCCGGCTCGCGGGTGCCGATGACGTAGTCCAGCAAAGCCTCGCCGCCCAGCTTGTTGCCCAGGTTCTTGGAACCGACGAACCCCGGCGCCTCGACGGGGATCACCGGCCGGCCCAGCTTTTCCGAGGCGTGGCGGCAGACGCGCACGACGTCGTCGCCGATCAGGGCCGGCACGCAGGTCTGGTAGACGAAGACGGCGGGCGGATCGTACCGGGCGACGATCTCCTTGATCGCACGGTAGAGCCTTTTCTCGCCGCCATGGATGATGTCGAATTCGGACAGGTCGGTGGTAAAGCCGGTGCGGTAGAGAGTGGGGCCGGAACTGAGGGCGTGGCGGCTGTCCCAGCTGTTACCCTCGCAGGCCAGGGGTCCATGCACCAGATGAGCGGCATCGGCGATGGGCTGCAAGCAGATCTTGGCGCCGTCGAAGGCGCAGCCGCCGGCCGCGGCGCCCGGCACCAGGGCCTTGCCGCAACCCTTCTTGCGCGCACCGTCCGACTTGGCCCGGTTGGCGGCGCAGCCCGGCTCGTCGAACAGACCTTGGACCTTCTGCTTCAGCATGGCGGCCTCCGCAACCTGACGGGCCTACAGCAGCAAAGCCCGTGCCAGTCGGGAAAGCCGCGGATTTCCAGGAGGTTCCAGGGAGGCCTGTCGCAAGACCGACAGGGGATTGTCGGACAAGGCCGACAAGGGGCGGACGGCTACTTCCGCTCGATGAAGGGCTTGTAGGCCATGTCTTCCCGCAGCACGTGCTTCATCAGCCAATTGGACAGGAAGTCGAAAATGCCGATCAGGCGGAAGTCGCTGGGCGAGGCGGCGTAGCTGTCGCGCATCTCGTGCAGGCGGTCCAGCAAGTCCTTATGCCGTTCCTTGTGGCGGTCCAGTTCGGGATAGCGGCAGAGTCGGAGCAGCTTCTCCTCGAACTCGAAGTGGTATTGGGCGAAGTCGATGAGCTTGTCCACGATCCTGGCCACGATCTCCGGATCGGGGTTGCCGTCCATGCGGTCGTGCAAATCGTTGATGAACCCGACCAGCTTCTTGTGGTCGGTGTCCAATGCGTCGTTGCCGACGCTCATCTTGTCCTTCCAGTCGAGAAAGGCCATTGGACGGTCCCTGTTCCCCAATCACCCGTTCGGGTGAATATTCACACTTTCCGGCGGGTCAATACAAGCCCCCCGTTCCGCTGGACGGCGCGTCGCCGGAGCCGCTGCCCACCGCGTCGAAGCCGGAAGCGGGCCCGTCCTGGCTGCCCCGGCCTTCCAGGACCTCGCCCCGGCCGGAAGGGACGTTGTCGGGCTTGAAGGCTTCCAGGATGACGTCGGTGTCGCCCGGCCCCGCCGGACGGCCGTCGCTGGCTTTGACGCGCACCATGCGGATGCCGGGGGGAATGCGGAAGGGAGTCGCCGGCTTGCCCTTCAAGGCTTCCATCATGAAGTCGCGAAAAATGGGCGCCGAGACCGAACCGCCGGTCTCCTTCTTGCCCAGGGGCCGCAGTTCGTCGTAGCCCATGAAGACCCCCACCGCCAGATCGGGGGAAAAGCCGACGAACCAAGTGTCCATGCTGTTGTTGGTGGTGCCGGTCTTGCCGGCCAGCGGCTTGCCCACCGCCTTGATCGAGGTGCCGGTACCCCGTTCCACCACGCCCTGCAACATGGAGACCATCTGGTAGGCGGAAGCCGGATCGGTCACCGGCTTGCGGTTGTCGGGGATCGCGGGAACTTCCTGGCCGGCCCATTGCAACGCCCGGCAACTGGCGCAGGGGCGGGCGTCGTGGCGGAACACGGTCCGGCCGTTGCGGTCCTGGATGCGGTCGATCAGGGACGGGGTGATCGCCTTGCCGCCGTTGACCAGCATGGCGTAGGCGGTGGTCAGGCGCAGCAGCGAGGTCTCGGTCGATCCGAGCGCCGCCGAAAGCAGGGCGTCCATGGAATCGACCACGTGGAAGCGCTTGGCGGAATCCACCACCTTTTCCATGCCGATGGTCTGGGCCAGGCGCACGGTCATCAGGTTGCGCGACTTCTCGATCCCCAAACGCATCGTGCTGGGGCCGTAGAACTTCTGGGTATAGTTCTCGGGACGCCACTTGGGCAGACCCGGCCCCTGGTCGATGACGAAGGGGGCATCCAGGATCAGGGTGGACGGCGTGTACCCTTCTTCCAGGGCCGGCAGGTAGACGAAGGGCTTGAAGGCCGACCCCGGCTGGCGGTGGGCCTGGACGGCCCGGTTGAACTGGCTGCGCTCGTAGGCGTAGCCGCCGACCATGGCCAGCACCCGCCCGGTGTGGGGATCGAGCGCCACGATGGCGCCGTCGATTTCCGGGACCTGGCGCAGGCCGTAGATGCCCGCCGGATGCAGCGGCTTGGGCGGCAGGGGCTTGCCCTTGGCGTCGACGGGCGGTTCGTCGGTATCCGGCTCGCCGTCCACCGGCCTGCCGGCCAGGGATTCCACCAGGATCACATCGCCCGGCCCGACCACCTCGGCCGGCTTTTTCACCGGGGGCCCCAGGGTTTCGTCGCCGTCGTCGTCGCGGCGCTGGGCGCGGGCCCATTTCATCTCGGACAGCGGGATGCGCCCACGCGTGCCGTTGGGCAAGCCGATTTCCGCCAAGGCGTCGTCCATGTGGATGACTACCGCCAAGGTCCAATTGGGATCTGTGCCCTTGGGCCGCTCGATGGACCGCAAGGTCGGCATCCAGTCGCCGGCGATGTCGATCCGGTTGAGCGGACCCCGCCAGCCGTGGCGACGGTCGTAGCGTTCCAGGCCGCGGCGCAAGGCCCGCACGGCGATGTCCTGCAGACGGGGATCGAGGGTGGTGCGCACCAGAAGACCGCCCTTGTAGAGAGCGGTTTCGCCGAAGCGCTGGGCCAGTTCGCGCCGCACCTCCTCGGCGAAGACGTCGGCGCGCACCTGCTCGCCCTCGTTGCGCTGGCGGACGATCAAGGGGTCGGCCATGGCGGCCTGGGCCTCCTGGGCGGTGAGGACGCCGTCTTCTTCCATGCGCGAGATCACCCAGTCGCGCCGTGCCTTGGCGGCCTCGTGCTTCTGGATGGGGTGATAGTTGTTGGGCGCCTTGGGCAGGGCGGCCAGGTAAGCCGCTTCGGCCACCGTCAGTTCGTCCAGGGACTTGTTGAAATAGTTCACCGAGGCGGCGGCCACGCCGTAGGCGCTGAACCCCAGGTAGATCTCGTTGAGATAAAGCTCCAGGATGCGCTGCTTGCTGAAAGCCTGCTCGATACGGAAGGCCAGGATGGCCTCCTTGATCTTGCGGGCGATGGAAACCTCGTTGGTCAAGAGGAAGTTCTTGGCCACCTGCTGGGTGATGGTGGAAGCGCCGGCCGGGCGGCGGCCCGAACCCATCTGCTTGACGTTGGTCAGCGCGGCGCGGACGATGCCCAAGGGATCGATACCCTGGTGCTGGTAGAAGTGCTTGTCCTCGGCCGACAGGAAGGCCTGCACCACATGCTTGGGCATGACGTGGATGGGCACGAAGACGCGCTTTTCCACCGCGTATTCGGCCAGCAGGCGGCCGTCGCCGGCATGGACGCGGGTGGTCACCGGCGGTTCGTAGTCGGCCAGTTGGCGGTAGTCGGGCAGATCGCGCCCGAACTCGTGGAAGACATAGACCGCCCCGACGGCCCCGGCGATGGCCAGGACCGTGGCGATGCCGAACAGCATGGCGACGAAGCGGATCAGTCGCATCAACATGAAAAAGCACGCCACCGACGAACGGAATGGCCGGCTGCCCCGCGAACGGGCGGTGAGCCGGAACGGGATCGGTTATCCCGGAACGGTCTTCCCCGTCAATAGCGGCGATTCCAGGCCCGCCAGAGGAGTGGCAGGGGAGTGGAGGCGCTGGATGTCGCGCGTGAAGAGGGATATCAAGCTGCGCGCCGCCTTGCGGGGGGAGCGGCCGGACGTTTATCTCGGCGGGCGTCGGATGGTTGGCGGCGCCCCACAATCCGGTGGAAACGGCCCAGTAGAGGGGCAGGGCCATGAACAGGATCAACCGCGACAGGCG
>JAMOBD010000008.1 GCA_039908345.1 Magnetospirillum sp. WYHS-4 | reverse complement strand
ACCACGAAACCCCCACCTGAAACCCCGCCACCCCGGAATGTAGTGCTAACAAACCCGTGCCACTCCGTAACAGTCTGTTACAGAACAGCTTTTTCTCGGGCACTGTTCAAGTTGGGTCAAGCACACCGCGATTTCATGGCCGGCGGAAGCGGGAAGGTCGGTGGACGAAATCGCGGACCTCACCGCCACGCATCGGGCAACGGTGCTCAGGGTCTATCGGCGGGTCAGTCCGGATTACTTGGTGGACGCTGCAGAAACCCTTCCCAGAAACACGAAACCCCAAGGTTTCCCTTGGGGTTTCGATGGTGGGCGGTACTGGGATCGAACCAGTGACCCCTACGATGTCAACGTAGTGCTCTCCCGCTGAGCTAACCGCCCTTTTTGCCCGTAACAGGCCAAATCTCGCTTCTCAAAGGAAGGCGTCCGCCTTCCGGAACCGATATACCCCAGACCGCCTTTCCTTGTCACCCCGCTTTTCGCCATCTCACCAATACTTTGGGGACGCCAATCCTGGGGACTCGGATTCTCCTCTAATTTCAACGGCCCGTGAGACGATCGGAAGACGGCCTTTTAATGTCATCCGGGCGGATTGGCAAGCCGACTTTGCGATCCTTGCGACGAAAGGTCTCCGATGGCATGCTGCGCTCCATCGGAACGCCTTCTCGGGCGGATGGGAAAAAATGGAACGCTGTTCGCCGGCCACCGCCCGCCCAATCTGCCCATGGGCCGTCGCGGTCATCGCCATCGTCTCGCTTATGGGGCCGGACGCAACGGCCGAACCCCTACGGGTCACCGGCACCGGCAGCCCCCTGGGAATCGTTCGCCTCGCCGGGCAAGCCTTTAGCCGCGGCCGGCCGGGGACGGAAATCGTCGTTCTGCCCAGCTTGGGCAGCGGGGGCAGTTTGCGGGCGCTCCGGGAAGGAGCCATCGACCTGGCGGTTTCCGCCAAGGCTCCGGACGACGAAACCCTGGCCTGGGCCGAGGTGCGGCCTTGGGCTCGCAGTCCGTTCGTCATCGCGGTGCAGGCTGACCTCCCCGTCGCCGGCATCACCACGGCCCAATTGGCGAAGGCCTATTCGGGTCAAATGACGGAGTGGCCGGACGGACGCCGGCTTCGGGTCGTCCTGCGTCCACGGGACGACACCGACACGCGAATCCTGTCGGTCCTGGGGCCCGGCATGGGCGAGGCGGTCGCCTCGGCGCTGGACCGGTGGCCCAACGCCGTCGCCATCACCGACCAGGACGGGGCGGCGGCCCTGGAAACCATTCCCGGCGCGATCGGCACCTTGGCCTTGGGCCAGATCCTGGCCGAGAGGCGCGCCCTCAAACCCTTGTCCCTGGACGGCGTCGCCCCCACCCTCGCCAGCATGGCCGATGGAACCTATCCCCATGCCAAATCCTTCCATCTGGTGACGCGGCGGCCGGCCCGGGAGGCGGTATCGGCCTTCGTCGAATTCCTGGATTCCCCGGAGACACGGAGCCTCCTGGAGGTCCACGGGTTCCAACCCGTTCCGGCGCGGCCATGACCTTGGCAGGCGACCATCGCGGCTCGCTGGCCCGGACCCGCCACGTGTTGGCCCTGGTGGTGGGCCTGGTCGCCCTCGCGCCGGCGGCGGTCCAGGTTTGGCTGGCGGTGGCCAGCGAGCGTGCGGCCATGCGCGTCGAGGCGGAATTGAAGGTCGCCATGGTCAACCAGATCGTCTCCGCCCGTCCCGATCTCTGGCGATTCGAGGAATACCGCTTCAACCACCTTCTTCGGGTGGTCCCGCCGGGGCCGGGCGAAAGCGTGCGTATCCTGGATTCGAAAGGGCAGGTCGTGGCGGCCGAGGGCGATTTCTCGCCGATCGCCGCCCTGACCGTCGTCGTTCCCATCCTTGACGGCGGCGCCAAGGTCGGGGAACTGGTGCTTCGCCACGGCCTGCAGGAACTGGCCCCCGGGCTGATGATCGCCCTGACCGTCGGATTGATTCTCGGCCTCGCGGTCTACGTATCGGTCGACCGGCTGCACCTCCAGGCGGTGAACCGGACGGAGGAGACCCTCTATCGGCAGCGCGACGCGGAAGCAGCCCAGCGCCGCGCCGCCGAAGCGCAGCTTCTCCAGGCCCGCAAGCTGGAAGCCCTGGGAACCCTGGCCAGCGGCATGGCGCATTCCCTGAACAACATGCTGACGCCCATCACCATCCTGGGCGATCTGTTGCGCGAGGAGGCTCCGGAAGGCAGCCGCCAAAGGGAAATGCTGGACCGCATCTGCCAGTCCGCCGAACGGGCCACCCATCTGGTTTCCAGCGTGCTCGCCTTCGGCCGCCGCGGCGAGGCCCGCACCCAGACCTTGCCGGCCAGCCGGGTGGTCGAGGAAGTCGTCGCCATGGCGCGCGACGTGTTGCCGACCGGAATCGTCCTGGACGCGGTGGTTCCGCGCGATGCCGGCTGGGTGGCCGTCGACCTGCCGCAGATCCAGGCGGCGCTGCTCAATCTGATCAGCAACGCCATCGATGCCATGCGGGGAGTCGGCGGCACGGTCGCCTTGACCCTGGTGCGCGAGGAGTTGGGCGACGCTTCGGCGCCGGTTCTGGCCGAACTGCCGCCGGGAAGTTATGCCGTGATCCGGGTCGCCGACACGGGCACCGGCATGTCGCCGGAAGTGGCGGAACGGATCTTCGAGCCCTTTTTCACCACCAAGGAAGCCGGACGCGGAACGGGGCTGGGGCTGTCGTCCACCTACGGCATCGTTCGCAGTCATGGCGGCATCGTCACGCTGGACAGCCGATTCGGCCAGGGGACGACCTTCACCCTTTACCTGCCCACCCGTCCGCCACCGGCGGAGTCGAGCTGAGAGGCATATCGCGATGGCAAGAATTCTCGTGGTCGACGACGAAGAACCGATACGCTACGCCTTGAGACTGGCTCTTCAGGCTTCCGGCCACGACGTCGACGAGGCCGAGGACGGCAAGAGGGCCCTCAAGGCCTTGGCCGGACACGACTACGATCTGGTCATCGCCGACATCCTGATGCCGGAGAAGGATGGCATCGAGATGATCCTCGATCTGAAGAAGATAAGGCCGAGCCTGCCGGTGATCGCCATCTCGGGCGGCGGGCAGATGGGGGCGCGCACCTACCTGGAGATGGCCGGGGACTTCCATGCGGAGGCGACGCTCGGCAAGCCCATCCGTCCCCGCGACCTGATGGAGACGGTCGAACGGCTTCTCGCTCCTCGGCCTTAGTTCCGGGTTGCGCCCGGCCGGGTCCGACGGTAACACTTCCCGGTGCCAGGACTGGAGAAAGCCCCGTGCCGCGTTCCGTGCCCTTCCGCGACGTTCCGCCCTGGGAGACGATCGCCCCGTCCGAGCAGACGGCGCCGGTGGTCTTCGCCTCGCCCCACAGCGGCCGCCGCTATCCGCCCGAGTTCCTGGCCGCGTCGCGCCTCGACGCCGTGGCCATCCGCCGATCCGAGGACGCCTTCATCGACGACATCTATGGCGCCGCTCCCGATTTCGGCGCCCCCCTGCTCAAGGCCCACTTCCCGCGCGCCTACGTGGACCCCAACCGGGAAGCCTGGGAACTGGACCCGGCGATGTTCGCCGATCCCCTGCCGGACTTCGTCAACACCACCTCGCCGCGGGTGGTGGCGGGGCTGGGAACCATCCCCCGGGTGATCGCCAACGGCGAGGCCATCTACCGCGAACGGCTGCGCTTCGCCGACGCCCGCAAGTTGATCCACGCCTGCTACGAGCCCTACCACCAGGCCCTGCGGGACCTTATCGCCCGTACCAAGGCCAAGTTCGGCTGCTGCCTGCTGGTCGATTGCCATTCCATGCCGTCGGTGGGCGGCCCGATGGATGCCGATCCGGGCCTCCGGCGCGTCGACATGGTGCTGGGCGACCGTTTCGGGAAATCCTGCAAGCCGCGGGTCATCGAGACCGCCGAGAGCGCCCTGGCCGGCATGGGCTACCGGGTGCGGCGGAACGATCCCTACGCGGGCGGCTTCACCACCCGCCACTACGGCCGTCCCGCCCAGGGGGTGCATACCCTCCAGATCGAAATCAACCGCGCCCTTTACATGGACGAAAAGAACGTCGAACCGGCCGAGGGGCTTACGGCGTTGACGCGAGACATCGCGCGGCTGATCGCCATCCTGACCGCCCTTCCCGTCGAGTCCCTGCGCCCCTGATCTGGCACGCCCCTTGCTTATGTTCCTCCAGGCAATCGGACGACGGGACGGATCATGATACGCATCGCGGCAGCATTGATGGTCATGGCGGCAAGCGGCGCCCTGGCGGCGCCGGCACCCCAGGATATCTGCCGGGAAGCCGCGGGTCGCCAGGAGCGCATGGCCAGCATGCCGGAAAACCTTCTTTTCGCGGTTTCCCTGGCCGAGACCGGCCGCTGGGACGAAGCCCGCCGCGAGAGCTACGCCTGGCCCTGGACCGTGACATCGGGCGGCGACGGGCAATTCTTTCCCACCCGCGAGGCGGCGATTGCCGAGGTGAAGCGCCTGAAGGCGCGCGGGGTGACGAACATCGACGTCGGCTGCATGCAGATCAACCTGGGCCACCACGGCGAGGCCTTCGGCACCATCGAACACGCCTTCGACCCGGCGGCCAACATGGCTTATGCCGCGTCGTTCCTGCGCCAGCTCTATGAGGAGACCGATTCCTGGACCCAGGCCGCCGCCTATTACCACTCCCGCACTCCCGAAAAGTCAGAAGCCTACAAGGCCAAGGTGGTCCGCCTGTGGAACCGGCAGCCGCGCGGCGGCGCCAAGGAACGGCCCGAACCGGAAGCCCCCATCCAGCTCGCCTCGACCACCGCGCCCAGCCTCGCCGCGAGTCGCTCCGTCATGCCGCCGCGTGGCCGGCGAGCCACCGCCATGGACGTTTCCATCCATGCCCGGACGGCGTCTCCCAGCCCCCTGGTCTCGGCCAAGGCGCCCGGAGCCATTCCCGCCAAGGCGGACGGCCCGCTGGTGATTACCGTGCCCGACAAGGAAACCGTCGCCCGCGCCGAGACCTCGGCACCACCCGCTCCGGTCCAGACGTCCACCGCCGCTCCCCAGGATAGGGGCACGGCGCACCAGCGCGAGATGGATGCCTGGCGCGAGGCCCAGGCCGCCGGCACCGACGCCAGCCACGTGGCCCTCATGAACCGGGTGCGCAAGGACCTGGAACGGAAGCAGGAGCTCTGGCATTCTGTGAAGGCCGAGGGAGGCGAACGCTTCGCCGCCCGCCGCCGGGCGCAGCTTTCCGCTTGGCGCGCCAACCAGATGTAGACGCGAAGGCCGACATGACGGGGCTGATCGCCGATATCGGCGGAACCAATGCAAGGCTGGCCCTGATCGGGGACGACGGCGTCCTCGGCCCGTCCGCCGACGTGGCCTGCGACGCCCATGAAGGGGTCGAGGAATTGTTGCGCGCCTTCCTCGACGGAATGGCCGGCGGCGTCCGGCCGGACCGGGTGGCCCTGGCCGTGGCCAGTCCGGTTACCGGCGATCAGATCTACCTGACCAACCGGGACTGGGGGTTTTCCGTCGCCGCTCTCCGCCACCGCCTGGGCTTTTCGCGGCTTGAGGTGGTCAACGACTTCGCCGCCGTGGCGTTGGCCCTGCCCTACCTGGAATCCGGCGACATGCATCCCGTCGGCGAAGGCAGGGCCGACCCGACCGCCCCCATGGTGGCCATCGGGCCCGGTACCGGGCTGGGGCTGTCGGTGCTGGTCCCCGGCCCCGGCAGCCGTCCGGTGGTGCTCGCCACCGAAGGCGGCCATTCCACCCTGCCGGCCGGCAGCGACCGGGAGGCCGAGGCCATCGCCGTGCTACGGCGCGAATTCGGCCACGTGTCCGTCGAGCGCGTGGTTTCTGGCCCCGGGCTGACCAACCTGCACCGCGCCCTGGGCCGTCTGGACGGCCGTGCCGACGAGGCAGACCTGAACCCGGCGGCGATCACGGCGCGCGCCGCGGACGGTTCCTGCCCACTCTGCCGGGAAGCGGTCGATATCTTTTGCGCCCTGCTGGGGGAAGTGGCGGGCAACGCCGCCCTGATGGTCGGGGCGCGCGGCGGGGTCTTCATCGCCGGCGGCATCGTGCCGCGCCTGGGGGAGGTTTTCCCGCGGTCGGACTTTCGCGCCCGCTTCGAGGCCAAGGGGCGGATGTCCGATTACGTCAAGGGCATCCCCACGGCCGTGATCGTCCACGGCCATCCCGCTTTCCTGGGACTGGCCGGGCTGGTCAGGCCGGAATGACCCTCGTCGCCGGGAAACGGGCGGTCGCTCCGAAGCGAACCGCACCGACGGGATGACAAGCGCCATCGCCCTGCGATAGAATGATGAAGCCCGCCAATGGGTAAAAGGGGTCTGCCGTGGATACCGGTTCGGCAAGCCGGGCGAAGGCGCGGAGCACGACGTTCCGCAGTCTGGTGGTTGCTGCGGGTGTGGCGTGGACGGCCGTGGTGGGCGGGTTCCTCGCATGGCACCTCGTCGAGGCGCGCGCCAACGTCCTCGCGTTGGCCCGCAACGAGGCACGCACGAACGTCAACAAGGATATCGCTTTCCGCTTCTGGGCGACCCGGCACGGGGGCGTCTACGTCCCGGCCGACCAGCGTACGCTTCCCAATCCCTATCTTTCCCATGTGCCGGAGCGCGACATCCGTACTCCCGAGGGCCGGAATCTCACCTTGATGAATCCGGCCTACATGCTGCGCCAGATGATGGGGGAGTACGACGAACTGTTCGGCGTCAAGGGCCGCATCGTCAGCCTGAAGCCGCTCAACCCGGTCAACACTCCGGACGACTGGGAACAAAGCGTCCTGAAGGCCTTCGAACGCGGGCATGAGGAGCAGTCGGAGCTGGTCGACATCGATGGCCAACCCTATTTGCGGCTGATGCGGCGCCTGGTGACCGAACCCGGCTGCCTGAAATGCCATGCCCACCAGGGCTACCGCATCGGCGACGTGCGGGGCGGGGTGGGCGTGGCCGTGCCCATGCGGCCCTTCTGGGAAAGGCTCGATCACGAAAGACTGTTCGCCTTCGTCTCCCATGGAGTGATCTGGCTGATCGGACTGGGCGCGATCGGACTGCTCGGGCGGGAGGGCGGCCGGCGCCTCAGCGAGCGGGAAGAAGGCCAGGCCCGGCTGCTGGAGAGCCAGGCCCTGTTCGCCGCCGTGTTCGACAATGCGGGCGACGCCATCCTGGTCCACGACCTGGAAGGCCGCATCGTCGACGCCAACCGCCAGGCCTGCCAGACCCTGGGATATGTCCGGGAAGACCTGAACGGCCTGCGGGTCGCCGACTACGAACACGATCATTGCGCCGACGAGGCCCGTCGGTTCTGGGACGATCTGCCGCTCGGGGAATCGCGAAGCTTCGGGGCGTCCCATTTCAGCCGCAAGGACGGCTCCATCTTTCCCGTCGAGGTGCATGGCTGCCGGATGCGCTTCGGCGAGCGCGACCTGATCGTCGCCGTGGCGCGCGACACCACCACCCAGCGCAAGGCGCAGGAATCCCTGGAACGCTCCAACGCCGAACTGCAACGCTTCGCCTATGTGGCGTCCCACGATCTCCAGGAACCTCTCAGGACCGTCACCAACTACGTGCAACTCCTGGAAAAGCGCTATGGGCCGCAGCTCGATTCCGATGCCCGGGAGTATATCGGCTTTGCCTCCCACGCCGCCAAGCGGATGCGCAGCCTTATCCTCGACCTGCTGGCCTATTCGCGCCTGGAGACCGACGCCAAGCCCCTGGTCGCCATGGATGCGGGCCTCGCGCTCGCGGAAGCTCTCGACGGACTGCAGGGCGCCATCGCGGAAACCGGTGCGGAGATCCATCAAACGGAGATGCCCCGCGTCCAGGGCGATTTCGGGCAAGTCTCCAGCCTGTTCCAGAACCTGATCGGCAACGCGCTGAAGTACCGGGATGCCGACCGCAAGCCCGTGATCGCCATCGGCGCCGTCCAGGCCGACGGCGAATGGCTGTTCCACGTGCGCGACAACGGAATCGGGTTCGATCCCCAGTACGCGGACCGCATCTTCAAGGTCTTCCAGCGCTTGCCCAACCCTGGTAAACCGGACGGATCGGGAATCGGGCTGGCGATCTGCAAGAAGGTCGTGGAACGTCATGGGGGTCGAATCTGGGTCGAGACCCAGCCGGGCAAGGGAGCCACGTTCTGGTTCACGCTCTGTCCGGCCGTCACCTGAATCGGGGGGCATGGAACGAGGTGTTGCATGGACGCCAAGCGGGATATCGAGGTTCTCCTCGTCGAGGATAACGCGGGCGACGCCCGTCTGGTCGAGGAAGCTTTCCGCGAATGGCGGATGGTCAACCGTCTGCACCGGGTGATCGACGGTGTCGAAGCCATGGCCTTCCTGCGTGGCGAGCCTCCCTATGCCGGGATGCCCAAGCCGGACCTCGTTCTGCTGGATCTCAACCTGCCGCGCAAGGACGGCCGGGAGGTGCTCCTGGAAATGAAGTCCGATCCGGTGCTGCGCAGCATTCCGGTGGTGGCCCTGACCACGTCGACCGACCACGAGGACGTGGACGCCTGCTATCAGATCGGTGCCAACGCCTATGTTTCCAAGCCGCTCGACTTCGCCGAGTTCTTCAACGCGCTTTCGGCGCTGCGTAGCTTCTGGTTCTCGGTGGTGACCTTGCCGGATGGACTTTAGGGCCGCCGCCATGGGTGTTCCCCTCTGGCATTCCAGGACGGCGGAGGAAGCCCGGCGGCTCCAGGGGAGCGGCCCGGCCGGCCTGTCCGAATCCGAGGCGGCGGCGCGTCTGGCCCGCTTCGGCCCCAACGAACTGCCCAGCCCCCCCCGCGACGGCTTGCTCGTCCTGTTCCTACGCCAGTTCAAGAGCCCGCTTATCTATTTGCTGATGGCGGCGGCCGGAGTTTCGGTGGCGATCGGCGAAGCCTCCGACGCCTCGTTCATCGCCGCGGTGCTGCTCGTCAACGCCGCCATCGGCGCGATCCAGGAATGGAAGGCGGAAAGCGGGGCCGAGGCCCTGAAGGCGATGATCCGCATCCGCGCCGTGGTCCTGCGCGATGGCGTGCGCCATCTTCTGGACGCGGCCGCCCTGGTGCCGGGGGACTTGGTGGTTCTGGAGGCCGGATCGGTGGTGCCGGCCGACCTCCGTCTGCTGTCCGGGCAGGACCTGCTGGCCGACGAATCCCTGCTCACCGGCGAGTCGCTGCCGGTGGACAAGGATGCCGGGTTGGTTCTGCCCGAGGCCGCGGTGCTGGGCGACCGCCGCAACATGCTGTTCGCCGGGACGGTGGTGGCTTCCGGCCGCGCCGAAGGCTTGGTCGTCCAGACCGCCAGCCATACCGAACTGGGCCGCATCGCCCAGGCCATGGCCCGCACCCAAGGGGCGGTCCCCCCCCTGGTGCAGCGGCTGGAACGCTTCTCGGCGGCCATCGGCTGGCTGGTGGTGGCGGCCACCGCGATTCTCGGCCTTGCCATGATCGCCAAGGGCGAGCCCCCCGCCCATGTCTTCCTGGTCGCCGTGGCGCTGGCGGTGGCCGCCATTCCCGAAGGTCTGCCGGTGGCGATCACCGTGGCGCTTTCGGTGGGCAGCGCCCGCATGGCGCGGCGCCGGGTCATCGTGCGTTCCCTGCCGGCGGCGGAATCCCTGGGCGCTTGCACCTGCATCGCCAGCGACAAGACCGGCACGCTGACCTGCAACGAACTGACCGTTCGAAGGCTCTGGCTGCCGGGAGTGGGCGAAATCGAGGTGGAGGGCGAGGGCTACCATCCGGTCGGGCGCATCCGGGCCCCGGAAGGATCGGCGGATGCGGTGCGGCGTTTGGCGGAAGCCGGTCTGCTGTGCAACGACGCCACGTTCCGCCCCGATGGACAGGGCGGCTGGCACCGCTTCGGCGACACGGTCGACGTGGCTTTCCTGGTTCTCGGCGCCAAGCTGGGCCTGACCCGCGATCCGTCCTTCCAGGAAGAAGGCAGAGTGCCCTTCGATTCCCGGCGCCGCTTCGCCGCGTCCTTCCATCGGCACGCGGGGGAACTGACGGCCCAGGTCAAGGGAGCCGCCGAGACCGTGATTCCCATGTGCCGCGACATCGACGCGGCGGCGGTGCTGACCGAGGTCGAACGGCTGGCCGCGGGGGGCTATCGCGTGCTGGCGGTCGCGGCAGGTCGGGCGGCCGAGGCCAGCGGAGATTCCCTCGCGGATCTGGAGTTCCTGGGTTTGGCCGGCCTGATCGATCCCCTGCGTCCCGGCGCGCGGGCGGCGGTGGAACGCTGCCGCCGGGCCGGTATCGACGTGCGCATGGTGACCGGCGACCATCCGGCGACCGCCCTGGCCATTGCCGCGGAGTTGGGCATCGCGGGCGGCCCGGGCGAGGTGGTGACCGGCGCGGAACTGGCCGAGCTGCGGGACGATCCCGCCGGCTTCGACGAAGCGGTGCGCCAAGCCAAGGTCTTCGCCCGCGTCGAGCCGGTGCAGAAGCTGGGCATCGTGCAATCCCTGCAGCGGGCGGGCCATTTCGTCGCGGTGACCGGCGACGGGGTCAATGACGCCCCGGCCCTGCGCGCCGCCCATATCGGCGTCGCCATGGGCAAGGATGGCACCGACGTGGCACGCGGCGCCGCCGGCTTGATTATCGCCGACGACGACTTCGCTTCCATCGTCAACGGGGTTGAAGAAGGCCGTATCGCCTACGACAACGTGCGCAAGGTCGTCTATTTCCTGATTACCGCCGGAGTTGGCGAACTGGCCCTGTTCCTGTTGTCCTTCCTGGCCGGGCTGCCGGTGCCGCTGTTCGCCGCGCAACTGCTGTGGCTGAACCTGGTGACCAACGGCATCCAGCACGTGGCCCTGTCGGTGGAAAAAGGCGAGGACGACATTCTCGACCGGGCCCCAAGACCGCCGGAACAGCCGATCTTCGACCGTCGGATGATCGAGCAGGTAACGATTTCCGGTCTGTTCGTCGGCACGGTGGCCGCCATCTATTTCGCCTGGGCCTTGGACTCCGGAATGCCGGAGACGGAGGCGCGCAACGCCCTGCTGTTGTTGATGGTGGTCTTCGGCAACGTGCAGGCCTTCAACTGCCGTTCCGAACGGCGGCCCGCCCTGCGCCATTCCCTTCTTGCCAACCCCTTCCTGATGGCCGCCGTCCCGGCCGCCCATCTGGTGCATATCGGCGCCGCCTATCTGCCCGGCCTGTCGTCCATATTGCGCATCGAGCCCTTGTCTTTTTCCATCTGGATCGCCGTGCTGCCCTTGGCGCTCTGCCTGATCCTGGCGATGGACGCCTACAAGATCGTGAACCGGCGTCTCGGACGAGACGTTTGATCGTTCGTCCGCGACCCACTAAACTCCGGTTCGAGTTTTCCTGACCAGAGCGGAGTCCTCGTGGTGAAGAGCAAGATCCTGATCGGCCTCGGCCTCGTCGTGGTGCTTCTGGTAGGGACGGCGCTGGTGGCGCCCTCCTTCATCGACTGGAACCAGCATCGGGCGCTGGCGACCCGGATGGTCAAGGAAGCGACGGGCCGCGACCTGGTCATCGGCGGCGACATGACGCTTTCCGTCCTGCCCAAGCCGGCGGTGCTGGTCAACGATCTGCGGCTTTCCAACCTGCCGGGCGCCCATGCTCCGCAGATGATGTCCTTGAAGACCCTGGAAGTCCGCATCGCCCTGGCGCCGCTGCTGGCCGGCAACGTCCAGATCGAACGCGTGCGGGTGGTCGATCCGGTGATCGAGATCGAAACCCTGGCCGACGGTCGGTCCAACCTCGCCTTCGAGGGACTGCCCTCGGAAACCGCGCCCAGCCCCGCGGCCCCCGCGTCCGGCGGCGGCGAGGCGAAGGCCGGAGGCGGCTTCGACCTGCAACTCGACAACCTGACCTTGGAAAACGGCACGGTCGTCTACCGCGACACCAAGGCCGGCACCGTCGAGAAGATCGAGGAGATCAATGCCTCCGTCGCCATCGCCTCCCTCGCCGGCCCTGTCGAGGCCAAGGGCAGCCTGAGGGCGCGCGGCATACCCCTTTCGGTCAACGGCACGGTGGGCAAGTTGATCCACGGCCGCACGGTCCCCCTCGACTTGGCCCTGGGCCTGGGCGCGGGCAACTCGACCGTCAAGGTATCCGGAACCCTGGTGGGCCTGGAGACCACGCCCGGCTTCAAGGGCAAGGTGGAAGCCAAGGGCGACGATCTGGCGGCCCTGCTGCGAGGCGTGGCGGGCACCAACGACCTGCCCGCGTTCCTGGGCCGCAACTTCGGCTTCAGCGGCAACGTCGCCGGCTCGCAGACCGAGGTCTCGGTTCCCGACCTGACCATGAACCTGGGCGATACCCAGGCCTCCGGCAACCTGTCCGTCGCGCTCGGCGCCATCCCGACGATGCAAGCCAACCTGAACGTCGGCCGTATCGACCTGGATGCCCTGATGGCCGGCATGACGTCCGCCCCGTCGGCACCGCCCGCCCCGGTCAAGGGCCAGGCTCCGGTAGCGTCTTCCGCGCCGGGCAAGGCCGCTTCCCAGGCTTTCGCCCTGCCGGCCAACGTCAACGCGGCGATTCGCCTGGGGATCGAGGCCCTGTCCTACAAAGGCGGCGTGATCCGGCAGGCCAAGCTGAACGCCGATCTGGCCAACGGCGAGGTCACCCTCAGCCAACTTTCCGCTCAATTGCCCGGCAGCACCGACGTGGCCCTGTTCGGATTCGTCTCGGCCAAGAACGGCAAGCCGCAGTTGGAAGGCGAGATGGAAATTTCGGCCGCCGACCTGCGGGCCGTGCTGTCCTGGCTGGGTGTCGCCCTGCCCGCCGATCTGCCCAAGGAACGCTTGCGTCGCCTGGCCTACAAGAGCGCGTTCGTGGCGACTCCCGACCAAGTGCAGATCGCCGGCTTGGCCATGCAGATGGATGGCACAAACGTGAGCGGAGGTGCCACCGTCAAACTAGGGTCCAGGCCGGCCTTCGGTGCCGATTTGGTGGCCGACAAGGTGAACCTGGACGGCTACCTGCCGGCCGCGGCGGCCCAACCCAAGGGCGGTTCGTCCGGCGGTGCCAAGGGAGAAGGCGGCGCGGCCGCCCCGGCCCCTTCGGCCGCTCCGGGCGGCATGACGGCGCTGAAGGGCTTCGACGCCAACGTCAAGCTGGCGGTCAAGTCGCTCACCTACCGCCAAACTCCCATTTCCGATCTGGTGGTCGATGGAACCCTGCATAACGGCAACCTGGACCTGCGCCGCCTTGCGGTCGGCCAGGCGGCGGGCGCCAGCCTGGCGGTCAAGGGCGGCCTGCTGAAGCTGGACGGCCTGCCCGAGATGAAGGACCTGCATGTGGACTTCCTGGCCGCCGATCTGGCGCCGGTGTTCCGCTTGGCGGGCCTGGAGGCTCCGGCCCAGGCCAAGGGGCTCGGCCGCGTCACCCTGCGGGGCAAGGCCAGCGGCCAGTTTCTCAAGCCGGCCCTGGACATGTCGTTGCAGGCGGCGGGCGCCACACTGGACCTGAACGGGTCCGTTTCCGCCCTTCCGGCCCCGACTTTCGACGCCCGCGTCGCGGTCAAGCACGGCGACCTCGTCCAACTGGCCCGTACCCTGGGCGTGGACTATCGCCCGGCGGGAAGGCTGGGCGGCACCGATCTGGCGCTGCACGTCAAGGGCGGCCTGGACAAGATGGCCCTTTCCGACATCAAGGGCAGCCTGGGTCCGGTGTCCCTGTCCGGCAGCGCCAACCTCGATCTGAGTGGCGCCAAGCCGAAGGTTGGAGCCCAGCTTGCCACGGGAGAACTGCCTGTCGACCGCTTCCTGCCCGCCCAGAGAACCGCCTCCCTGCCCGGCGAAGGAGAACAGGGCGTCAAACATGCGGGCGGGAAATTCCGTCCGCTGTTCCAGGAAGCCTTGGAGCGGCCCGTCGTCCTGGCGGCGGCCCCCGGGGCCAGCCGGCCCGTACCGCAAGCTACAGCGGGAGGTGCCGTCGACCCACGTTGGTCCCGCGATCCGCTCGATCTGTCGGCGTTGGCGTCTGTCGATGCCGACGTGATCCTGCGTTCAGCGGCCATCGTCTTCCAAGACTATCGCTTCGACAACGCCGACATCGCCCTGGCCCTCGCCGGCGGCGTGCTGCGTACCCAGCGGGTGACGGGTACCCTGTTCGGCGGCGCCGTCCAGGCCAATGCCACCGTCGACGCCAACAAAGGGGCCAAGGCCGATCTATCGTTGCAGGTCGCCAACCTGGACGTCGGGCGCGCCGTCGCGGCGGCGGCCGGCAAGGGCATGGCGGGTGGGGCGATGAACCTCGACCTCAAGGCGGCCACCCAGGGCGGCAGCGTGGCTCAGCTGGTTCAGGCCCTCGCCGGCAACGGCTCGCTGACCGTCAAGGGATTGGACGTCAAGAAGGAAGCCCAGGGCTCGGCCCTGTCCGCCCTGCTCGACCTGGTGGGCACCCTGAACACGCTGGGCGGCACCCTGGGTGGCGGCAAGAGCGGTTCGGGTCTGGCCGACGTGTCCGGCACCTTCACTATCGACCGCGGCATCGTGACCAGCCGCGACGCCCGTCTGATCTCGGGGGTTGGCAACGGCACGGCCATCGCCACCGTCGACCTCCCGCGCTGGACCATCGATTCCCAGGGCAAGGTGGACCTGGCGCAGAACCTGCTCACCCAGGTGCTCACCCAGAAGACCGGCGTGCAGAATACTTCTCTGCCGTTTTCCATCACCGGCCGCCTGGACGCCCCGAACGTCAAGCTGGACACCGCCAGCCTGCCGGGCAAGGGCATCGCCATTCCCGGCACCGAAAAGCTGTTGAAGAAGAAGGGTGTCGGCACCCTGCTGGAAACCGTGCTGCCGGGCGCCACCGGCGGGGCGGCTGCCCCGGCACCGCAGCAACCGACGGCTCCCACCCAGGCGCCGCAACAGCAACAGCCGCAGCAACAGCAGGTACCGACCAAGCCGAAGGATATCCTGAAGGGCATCCTGTTGGGACGCTGATGACGGACCCGCTGACCCATACCTTCGGATTCGAGGCGGTGGCGCCCGGCGAGCGGCGCCGCCGCATCCGGGAGGTTTTCACCCGCGTGGCGCCACGCTACGACCTGATGAACGACGTCATGAGCTTCGGCATCCACCGGCTGTGGAAGCGCGTGCTGGCCTGGCGCGCCGATGAAAGGCCGGACGGCATCGCCGTCGACCTGGCGGGGGGCACCGGCGACGTGGCCCGCCTTCTGGCGGCGCGGGGTCCGGGGCGCACCGTGGTCGTACTCGATTCCAGCCTCGCCATGATGACCGAGGGCCGGGGCGGCTATTGCCGGCTGGGCGGCGAGGGCGAGGCCCTGCCCCTGGCGGACGGTTCGGTCGACTTGGTGACCATCGCCTTCGGCATCCGCAACATGACCAGCCTGGACGGCTCCCTGGCCGAAGTCCGGCGTGTCCTCAAGCCGGGTGGCCTGTTCCTCTGCCTCGAGTTCTCACGGCCGCAGGCTTGGTTCCGGCCGCTCTACGATCTCTATTCGTTTCTGGTCATTCCCCGGCTGGGCGCCTGGGTGGCGGGGCAGCCGTCGGCTTATGCCTATCTGGTGGAATCCATCCGCCGCTTCCCCGACCAGAAGGAAATGGCCGGCCATCTGGAAGCCTCCGGCCTGGAACGGGTGGGGTGGCGTAACCTATCGCTTGGCATCGCCTGCCTGCATTGGGGATATCGCCCGAAGTGAACGATTCGTCCCCGCCCAGAGGCTGGCGGCTGTGGCTGCTGGCAGCCCGCCCCCGCACCCTGCCCTTGGCGGTGGTGCCGGTGCTGGTCGGCAGCGCGCTGGGATGGGCCGAAGGTGGGAGGGGCGCCTTCCATGCCGTCCCCTTCGTCCTGGCTCTGGCGGTTTCCGCCCTGATCCAGATCGGCACCAATCTGCTGAACGACGTGGACGATTTCGAACGGGGCGCCGACCGCCCGGCCCGTTTGGGCCCCCAACGGGTCACCGCCCAGGGCTGGGCGACGCCCCGGCAGGTCAAGCGCGCGGCGCTGACCTGCTTCCTGGCGGTGACGGCGTCCGGCATCTACCTGACGGCTTTCGGCGGCTTGCCGATCATCCTGATCGGGGCGGCGGGCGTGCTGGCGGGCTGGAGTTATTCGCGCTCTCCATGGCCGATTTCCTATTCGGCGACCGGGGAGGCCTTCGTCTTCCTGTTCTTCGGCTTGGCGGCGGTGGGGGGTAGCGCTTGGCTGCAGAACCCGGCGTTTTCCCCGGCGGCCCTGGTGGCGGGGGCGGCCCTGGGCCTGATGGCCGCCGCCGTGCTGATGGTCAACAACACGCGCGACATGGAGGAGGACCGGCAGGCCGGACGCCGGACCTTGGCCATTCGGATGGGCCTGGATGGGGCGCGGATGGTCTACGCGATCCTGATGCTGGCGCCCTACCTGATGCTGGCGCTCCTGGGGCAAGCGCTGCCGTTGCTTTCCCTGCCTTTGGCCGTCTGGTTGGTTATGCGGTTCCGGCGCGAAACGCCGGGACCTGCCTTCAACGGCCTGCTGGCCCGCACCGCGCAGGCCCAGGCCCTTTTCGGGCTGCTACTGGCGCTCGCCCTCGTTTAGCCGATCTTGCCCAGCGACGGGAAGGTCTCCAGCAGCCAGAGGCCGATGTCCTCCATGCCGCCGAAGAAGATCAGCGCCCCGGTCACCACCAGCAGCCCGCCGATGCCCAGTTCGATGGTGCGCATGTGCTGGCGGAAGCGCTTCATCAGGATCATGAAGGGCTTGACCGCCGAGGCGGCGATCAGGAAGGGAATGCCGATGCCGGCCGCATAGGCCCCCAGCAACAACCCGCCGTCCATCGGGCTCTCGCCTGCCGAGGCGATCATCAGGATGGTGGCCAGGATGGGGCCGACGCAAGGCGTCCAGCCGAAGGCGAAAGCCAAGCCCAGGCAGAAGGAGCCGACGGGGCCGGCCGGGCGCTCGGCGACGTGGTAGCGCTTCTCGAAGTTCAGGAAGCCGACCCGGAACAGGCCCATGAAATGAAGACCGAAGAACATCACCACCAAGCCGGCCGTCTTGGCGAGTACGTCCTTGTACTGGCCGATCAGGCCGCCAATGGCGGTGGCGGTCATGCCGAGCGCGACGAAGACGGTGGAGAACCCGAGCACGAAGGCTAGGGAGGCCACGAAGATGTGGCGGACGATGACCTTGGATTCCGGCTCGTCCGACAGCAGTTCGTCGAGCGAGGCGCCCCCCACGAAGCAGATGTAGGCGGGCACCAGGGGAAGCACGCAGGGCGACACGAAGCTGAGCACCCCCGCCCCCAGGGCAGCCCAATAGCTGACCGCGAAGCCCTCCATGACGTTTCGGCCTCCCGTATTCATTATTGTTGAATACGCTTATATCCCGGATACGGGCGATTCCGGAGCGCCATTTTTGCAGGTCTCCATCGGACCCGAGCGGCTTAAAGAGAGGTATCCGGCGTCAGTGCCCGGCGCGCAGCTTGTCCTGGTAGGCCGCCACGGCGGCCAGCATGGCTTCGGCGGATTCCAGTTCGCGGCCGGCCGCCTTGCGCTTTTCGAAGTTGTCGGCGGATTCCAAGCCGTCGCGCGCCTTGGACAGCCGCCTTTCCGCGTCCTCGCGCCCGATCTCGCGCAACGGAATGGCCACCTGGGCGAGGATGGTGCAACGTTCCCCCGTCACCTCGGCGAAACCGCCTTCGACGAAGATCTTGTTGCGCACCTTGTCGCCCGTATAGACATCGATGGTGCCGGCCCTGAGGGTGGATAGCATGGGCGCGTGGCCCGGCAGGACGCCGAAATCGCCGTCGCCGCCCGGCGCCACCACCATGTCGGCTTCCTCCGACAGCATCAGCTTGGCCGGAGTGACGATCTCGAACTGGATTTTTTCCGCCATGGGTCCGCCTCCCGGCCGGTCCTCGGGTTAGGCCGCCTCGGCCGCCATCTTCTTGGCCTTGGCGATCGCCTCGTCGATGGTGCCGACCATGTAGAAGGCCGCCTCCGGCAGGTGGTCGTAGTCGCCGGCCACGATGCCCTTGAATCCCTTGATGGTGTCTTCCAGATTGACGAACACGCCCTTGGTGCCGGTGAAGACTTCGGCCACGTGGAAGGGTTGCGACAGGAAGCGCTGCATCTTGCGGGCGCGGGCCACCACCAGCTTGTCTTCCTCGGACAGTTCGTCCATGCCCAGGATGGCGATGATGTCCTGCAGGGACTTGTAAGTCTGCAGGATGCGCTGCACTTCGCGGGCGGTGGCATAGTGTTCGTCGCCGACCACGCGCGGATCGAGCACGCGCGAGGTGGAATCGAGCGGGTCCACCGCAGGATAGATGCCCAATTCGGCGATAGCGCGGCTGAGCACCGTGGTGGCGTCCAGGTGGGCGAACGAGGTCGCCGGGGCCGGGTCGGTCAAGTCGTCGGCCGGCACGTAGATGGCCTGCACCGAGGTGATCGAGCCCTTCTTGGTCGAGGTGATGCGCTCCTGCAGGGCGCCCATGTCGGTGGCCAGCGTCGGCTGGTAGCCCACCGCCGAGGGAATGCGGCCCAGCAGCGCCGACACTTCCGAGCCCGCCTGGGTGAAGCGGAAGATGTTGTCGACGAAGAACAGCACGTCCTGCCCTTCCTCGTCGCGGAAGTATTCCGCCAGCGTCAGGCCGGTGATGCCGACGCGGGCCCGCGCCCCCGGCGGCTCGTTCATCTGACCATACACCAGGGCGGCCTTGGAGCCGGAGCCGTCCAGCTTGATGACGCCCGATTCGATCATCTCGTGGTAGAGGTCGTTGCCTTCGCGGGTGCGTTCGCCCACGCCGGCGAAGACCGAGAAGCCGCCGTGCCCCTTGGCGATGTTGTTGATGAGCTCCATGATGATCACGGTCTTGCCCACGCCGGCACCCCCGAACAGGCCGATCTTGCCGCCCTTGGCATAGGGCGCCAGCAGGTCGATGACCTTGATGCCGGTGGTCAGGATCTCGGTTTCCGTCGACTGGTCCACGAACTTGGGCGCGTCGCGGTGGATGGGGTAGGTCATCTTGGTGGTGACCGGTCCGCGCTCGTCCACCGGCTCGCCGATCACGTTGATGATGCGACCCAGGGTCTCGGGGCCCACCGGCACGCGGATGGCATCGCCGGTATCGGTCACCTCCTGGCCGCGCACCAAGCCATCGGTGGTATCCATGGCCACCGTGCGCACCGTATGCTCGCCCAGGTGCTGCGCCACCTCGAGCACCAGCCGCTTGCCCTGGTTATCCACGTGCAGGGCATTCAGGATGGCGGGCAGCGCACCCTCGAAGTGCACGTCCACCACGGCGCCCAGGACCTGGGTGATGGTGCCGATATTGTTCTGGGTCATCGTTCCTGCTCCCTTGGCATAAGCGGTGTCGTCGGATGGCGCCCCCTAGAGGGCCTCGGCACCCGAGATGATCTCGATCAGTTCCTTGGTGATGTAGGCCTGGCGTGTGCGATTGTACTTCAGCGTCAGGGCATTGATCATGTCGCCGGCGTTGCGGGTCGCGTTGTCCATGGCGGTCATGCGCGCTCCCTGTTCCGAAGCGTAGCCCTCCAGCATGGCGCGGAAGACCTGGACGGACAGATTGCGCGGCAGCAACGCCCCAAGGAGTTCCTCTTCCGAAGGCTCCAGGATGTAGAGCGGCTTGATCAGTCCGATCTGGCGGTCCTCCTTGGCGGTCGCGGGAACCGGGAAGGGAATGAGCTGCTGGGCGGTGACCACTTGGCTGATCGCCGACTGGAACCGGTTGAAGACGATGGTGCAGACGTCGAACTGGCCTTCGGCGTACATATCGCGAAGTTGGCGGCCGATCATGCGGGCGGTATCGAACTGCGCCCCGGTCCGCATCAGGTTTTCATGGGTGGCGATGATCAGATCGGCGTGGTCGCGCTTGAGCGCGTCGCGGCCCTTGCGACCGATGCAGAGGATCTTCGGCGTCTTTCCCTCGGCCCGCAGATGCGTCACCAGCTTGCGCACCTCGCGGGCCACGTTGGCGTTGAAGCCGCCGCAAAGCCCGCGGTCGGCGGTCATGGCGACGATCAGATGCACTTGGTCGGACCCGGTGCCCGACAGCAGCCTCGGCGTGCCGTCCAGGGTCGGCAGGCTGGCCACCAGTTCGGACAGCATGCGATCCATACGCTGGGCATAGGGACGGGCCTGCTCGGCCGCCACCTGGGCACGGCGCAGCTTGCTCGCCGCCACCATCTTCATGGCGGAGGTGATCTTCTGCGTCGATTTGACGCTGGTGATGCGGACCCGGAGGTCCTTCAAGTTGGGCATCGGTTGCCGTCCCCGTCCTCAACCCCTTAGGAAAAGGCCTTCGTGAAAGTGTCGAGGAAAGCCTTGAGCTTCGCCTCGGTATCGGCCGAGATGTCCTTTTCCTCGCGGATCGCCTTCAGAATATCGGCGCCGTTGGCGCGGATGTCGTCCAGGAAGGCGGCCTCGAAGCGGGTGACGTCCTGGGCCGGCACGTTGTCCAGATAGCCCTTCACGCCGGCGAAGATGGCGACCACCTCTTCCTCCACCGGGTAGGGGGAGAACAGGCCTTGCTTGAGGATTTGGGTCAGGCGGGCGCCGCGGGCCAGCAACTTCTGGGTCGCCGGGTCCAGGTCCGAGGCGAACTGGGCGAAGGCCGCCATTTCGCGGTACTGGGCCAGTTCCAGCTTGATCGAGCCGGCCACCTTCTTCATCGCCTTGATCTGGGCCGCCGAGCCGACGCGCGACACCGAGATGCCGACGTTCACCGCCGGGCGGATACCCTTGTAGAACAGCTCGGTCTCCAGGAAGATCTGGCCATCGGTGATGGAAATCACGTTGGTCGGGATGTAGGCCGAAACGTCGGAGGCCTGGGTTTCGATGACCGGCAGGGCGGTCAGCGATCCGGAGCCATGCTCCTTGTTCATCTTGGCGGCGCGTTCCAGCAGGCGCGAATGCAGATAGAACACGTCGCCGGGATAGGCCTCGCGGCCGGGCGGGCGGCGCAAAAGCAGCGACATCTGGCGGTAGGCCACGGCCTGCTTGGACAGATCGTCGTAGAAGATGACCGCGTGCATGCCGTTGTCGCGAAAGTACTCGCCCATGGTGCAGCCGGTATAAGGGGCCAGGAACTGCAGCGGCGCCGGCTCGGAAGCGGTGGCGGCGACGACGATGGAATAATCCATGGCGCCGTTGTCTTCCAGGATCTTGACGATCTGGGCCACGGTGGAGCGCTTCTGGCCGACAGCGACGTAGATGCAATAGAGCTTCTGCGATTCGTCGGTGGCCGCTTCGTTGATGCGCTTCTGGTTGAGGATGGTATCGATGACGATCGAGGTCTTGCCGGTCTGGCGGTCGCCGATGATCAGCTCGCGTTGGCCCCGGCCGACCGGGATCAGGCTGTCGATGGCCTTGATGCCCGTCTGCATGGGCTCGTGCACCGACTTGCGGGGGATGATGCCCGGCGCCTTGACCTCGACCCGCTGGCGGGTCGCCCCGACGATGGGGCCCTTGCCGTCGATCGGCTCGCCCAGGCCGTCCACCACGCGGCCCAGCAGGGCCTTGCCCACCGGCACGTCCACGATGGCGCCGGTGCGCTTCACCAAGTCGCCTTCCTTGATGCTGCGGTCGTTGCCGAAGATCACGGTGCCGACGTTGTCGCTTTCCAGGTTGAGCGCCATGCCCTTGATGCCGCCGGGGAATTCGACCATCTCGCCGGCCTGCACGTTGTCCAGGCCGTGGATGCGCGCGATGCCGTCGCCCACAGACAGCACCCGGCCGACCTCGGCGGTTTCCGTCTCGGCGCCGAACGACGCGATCTGGTCCTTGAGAATAGCGGAGATCTCAGCGGCGCGGATTTCCATCATCCTACCCCTTTCATGGCGAGGCGCATTTGCAGCAACTTGGAGCGAAGAGAGCTGTCGACCATCCGCGAGCCCACCTTGACGACGAGCCCGCCGATCAGCGAGGGATCGACCCTCGCCTCGACGGTTACCGCCGAACCGACGGCCTTCTTCAACGATACGGTCAGGGCTTCCACCTGGGCGGCCGAAAGTTCTCCGGCGGAGACCACCTCGGCCGTGACCTCGCCGCGCTTGGCGGCCAGCAGGGACTGGAAAGCCGTCGCCATGGCCGGCAGGGCGCTCAGACGGCGATTCCTGGCCACCAGTCCGATGAAGCGATGGGTCAGATCGGCGGCATCGATGCGCCGAACCAGGGCCGTCATGGCCTTGGCCTGGTCGGCGCGCGCCACGACCGGCGAGCGGATCAGGCGGGCGAGGTCGGCGCTCTCGCGGATCATGGCGTCCAGGCGGGAGAGATCTTCCGCCACCCGTTCCAAGGCCTTGTCCGCTTCCGCCAGCTCGAAAAGAGCCGAGGCGTAACGGCCAGCCAGCCCCGTGGCGTCTGTGCTGTGGGTCGACACCTGGGAAAGCCCCTCGAATCCTGTCTATGACGATCTTGCGAATAGGCCGCCGCCGCCGGGAAAAAGCCCCACCTCGGGCGGCACGCCCAGCCCCGCTTGGAGCGTCCGTGTGTAACACACTCCGTCCCGCCCTGGCAAGCGGCTCCATTGCAGGTGCGAAAGGAGCTATCACCCTGATTTCATGAGTTGTTTAGAACATACTTATATTAAGACCAAGCTGGAAAACCGAGGGATCGCGGGGTTTTCCGGGGGCCGGGTGTGATGGCCGTCACGGACATCGTTTCGGTTCCGGATTATACTTTCCCATCCAAAACCATAAAAACCTTTAGTGCCCCCGGGGGAACGAGGGATCGAGAGACGAGGGGACCCCGCCATGACGGACCTGACCCGCGATAACGGCCAAGGCGCCAAAACCCACGCGTTCCTGGCTGGATTGACCTACCTCATCATCGACGACAATCGCTTCGCCCGCATCCTGATGCGCGCCGCCCTGGCAGGCTTCGGCCTCAAGCACGTCATCGAGGCCGAGGACGCGGTGGAAGGGCTCGCCCTGCTGCGCAAGCTGCCCATCGACGTGGTCCTGGTGGATTACGAGATGCCGATCGTCAACGGCTGCGAGTTCACCAGGTTGGCACGGCGCGACGATGGCGTGCTGAACCCCGAACTACCCATCGTGATGGTGTCCGGCCATTGCGATTGGCGATGCGTGGTCGCGGCCCGCGATGCCGGTGTCCACGAATACCTGGCCAAGCCCTTCTCCGCCGACGACCTGTTCCGCCGGGTGGCCATGGCGGTCCTCAAGCCGCGGCCCTTCATTCGCAGCAAGACCTACGTGGGGCCCGAACGGCGTTCGGTGAAGACGACGCCCCTGCCTGTTCTGGTGGACCGTCGCCAAGGCACCGTCACCCAGGCCCCGGTTCTCGATCCCATAGCTTGCGTCGCCTGAAGCGGATGGGGGTGCCCCGGCCGGGGCACCCCCATCGTTCCCACCTTGCCGTTCCTTGCCGGCTCTATCGGGCTCCCAGCAAATGCGGCAGCCAGAGCGAAATGGCGGGGATGTAGGTGATGAGCAACATGAACCCCAGCATGGTCAGCAGCCAGGGCATGACCGCGATGGTCAGCTCGGTGATGCCCATGCGGGTGATGCCGGACGCCACATAGAGGTTCAGGCCCACCGGCGGATGGCACATGCCGACTTCCATGTTGACCACGATCATGATGCCGAAATGCACCGGATCGATGCCCAGCTTCATGGCGATGGGGAACAGAATGGGCGCCATGATGAGGGTGATCGAGGACGGCTCCATCACATTGCCCGCCATCAACAGCAGCACGTTGACCGCCAACAGGAAGACCCAGGGGCTGAGGTCCTTGCCGATCATCCATTCCGCCATCTCCTGGGGGATGTTCTCGCTGGTCATCAGGAACGAGAACAGGATGGCGTTGGTGATGATGTAGAGCAACATGGCGCTCATGTTGGCCGACGCCAGCAGCACCTTCGGCACATCCTTCAGGGACATGTCCTTGTAGACGAAGACCGCCACGAAGAAGGCGTAGACGGCACTCATGGCCGCCGCCTCGGTCGGGGTGAAGATGCCCGAATAGATGCCGCCCATCACCACCACGATCAGCAGCAGGCCCCAGACGCTGTCCTTGAACGTCTTGAGGCGGGTGGCCCAGTTGGCCCGTTCCATGCGGGGATAGCCGTTCTTGTAGGCGATCCACCAGGTCACCAGACCCAGCAGGGACGCCAGCATGAGGCCCGGCACCACGCCGGCCATGAACAGCTGCCCGACCGAGGTGTTGGTGGAAACCGCGTACATCACCATGACGATGGAAGGCGGGATCAGGATGCCCAGGGCGCCCGAGGTGGTGATGACGCCGGCCCCGAAGCGGGCGGGAAAGCCCTGCTTGACCATGGCCGGCAGGATGATCGAGCCGATGGCCACCACGGTGGCCGGGCTGGACCCGGACACGGCGGCGAACAGGGCGCAGGCGACCACGCCGGCCAGGCCCAGGCCACCGCTCCAATGGCCGACCATGGAAGTGGCGAAGGCGATCATGCGCCGGGCCACGCCGCCGTGGGTGAGGAAATTGCCGGCCAGGATGAAGAACGGAATCGCCATGATCTCGAACTTCTCGATGCCGGTGAACAGCTTCATCGCCACGCTTTCGATAGGCACGCTGGTCATGGTGAACAGGAAGGTGAGCACCGTCAGGCCCAGCGAGATCGAAATCGGCATGCCGGTAAGCATCAGCCCCAGCAGCAGGACGAAGATGATGGTGGCGTTCATGGCCGCTTCTCCTCGTCCTTGCCTTCGCCTTCCGTACCCTCGGGATGGTGGGCGACGTCGCGCGGATGCAGGTCGTTGTCCAACTCGAACCAGTTGATGTCTTCCGGCTTCTGCGCAGCCTTCGCCGCCGCTTCCTCCTCCTCGCCGATGCCGGCCACGTGGCTGTGGTCGTGATGGGGCAGTTCGCCGGTGCGGACGAAGGTCCAGGCCACTTGCAGGAAGCGGAAGCACATCAGGTAGGAGCCGAAGGGAATCGCCAAGTAGATGATCCACATCGGCATTTCCATGTCGGGGGAAGTCTGGTCCGTATGTCCCATCTCCCAGACGAAGTAGGCGCCCAACGTGCCGATGGTTCCGGTGAACACCGCCCCGGACAACAGGCCGAAGACGATGAACTTGGTCCTGAGGGGAGTTTGCATCCGGTTGATGAGCACGTCCACGCCCACGTGAATGCCGGTGCGCACGCCGTAGGCGGCGCCGAACTTGGCCATCCAGATGAACATGTAGATGCAGAGTTCCTGCGCCCAACCCATGTTGATCTGGTGCATGATCGGATAGAGAAACGAGACACCGGAAGCGTAGCGATGGACGACGGCGGCGAAGATCACCAGCGTCGCCGCGGCCATGAGGAAGGAGATGATCACTTCCTCCAGGCGGTCGAGAATCTTCAGCAAGACCAAGCCTCCCCTGGCGAGACGGAAACGGAAGGGGCGTCCCGCGGCCGGGACGCCCCCTCGAACGCTTAGTACTTGTGGCCGAGGGCCTCGGCCTCCTTGTAGACTTCCTTGATGAAGTCGGCGCCGATGCGCGCCTCCATTTCCTTGTGCACGGGCAGCAGGGCCTTGCGCCAAGCGGCCTTCTCGTCGGCCGTCAAGGTGTAGAACTCGGTCTTGCCCGAGGCCTTCATCGCGGCCAGGGAATCGTCGTTTTCCTTCTGGGCGATGTCGTTGGCGAACTTGGTCGCCTCCTGCATGGCGATCTCCAACTCCTTGCGGACGTCGCCCGGCAAGCCTTCCCAGAACTTGACGTTGGTGATGACCGCGTAGCCCAGATAGCCATGGTCGGAAAGCGTGGCGTGCTTCTGCACCTCGTGCATCTTCTGGGTATACATGTTGGACGGCGGGTTCTCGGTACCGTCCACCACGCCGGTCTGCAGGGCCTGATAGACTTCCGAGAAGGCCATCACCTGGGGCAGGGCGCCCAGGGCGCGCATCTGGGCATCCAGCACCTTGGAGGACTGGATGCGCAGCTTGAGGCCCCGGAAGTCGGCCGGCGACTTGAGCGGCTTGTTGGCGCTCATGATCTTGAATCCGTTATCCCAGAACCCCAGGCCGTAGATGCCCTTGGTCTGCAGCTTCTGGAACAGCTTGGCGCCCACCGGCCCGGTGGTCACCTTCTGCAACACCTTCTTGTCGGCGAAGATGTAGGGAAGGTCGAACAGTTCGAATTCCTTCACCCCCAGAGGCCCGAACTTGGCCAGGGATGGAGCGAGGAGGTGGACGGCGCCCAGCTGCAGGGCCTCCATCTCTTCCTTGTCCTTGTAAAGCTGGCTGTTGGGATAGACCTCGACCTTGACGCGGCCCTTGGTCCGCTCCTCGGCCAGTTCCTTGAACTTGACGGCAGCCTTGCCCTTGGGCGTGTCGGGCGCCACGACATGGCTGAACTTGATGACGATCTGCTTGTCGTCGGCGGCCAGGGCGGGAACGGCGAGCAGGCTGCCCACCAGACACCAAGCCAGCGTCCTTATCTTCATGGATATCCTCCTTCTCCTGTCATGCGCGGCGCGCACCCTGTAACATGTTGGCGATACGGGTCGGCTTTCGCTATTGTGGATATCCGCAAGTATTTCCGGAGATCCCGTGGAGAATAGGCCGAAACCCGCTCGCGAAACCCTGCATGCGATGCCCCTGGCCGCCATCGTGCTGGTCGTGCTGCTGCTGGGGGCCTTCCTGTGGCTTCTCTACCGCAGCGAGCGTGAACAGGAATACCATTCCCTTATCAAGAACATCCTGTGGGTCGAACAGAACCTGGGATTTCAACTCGCCACCGCCGAGGAGCGTCTGGAGCACTTGGCGGAGGAATTGGCCCGCCGCCATCTGGACATGGCCCATTTCAAAGCCACCGCCGGCCATCTGGTGGCCAACGGGCCCGAGATCGAGCGCATCCTGCTGCTGGGGCCCGACCGGCGGATACTGGCGGCGGTCCCCCCCTCGGCGGGCGGCGAGGCGCCCGTCGAAGGGGGTACCTTCACCATGGCGGCCAAACTCGGCAAGCGGGCCTTCAGCGGCCCGGTAAGCACCCCGCCGGGCGGCACCGGCTTCGAAATGCAGGTGCCGGTGTTCCGCGACGGGAAACTGGCCGCCATGCTGGTCGCCATCTTTTCCCTGGACGATCTGCTGGGGTCCCATGTCCCCTGGTGGGTGGCGGAGAAGTACCGGGTTTCCATCGTCGACGGCAACGGCAACGAACTGGGTACCAAGTCGCGCCTGGCCGTCGAGCCGGGCCGCAGCTACGTCGTCCCCCTCGATCCGCCCGGCCACGACATGGCCCTGAAGGCATCGGTCTACCCGTCCGAGACCTCGTTTACCCGCAACGCCCTGGCGGCCGCCATCCTCGGTCTGGCGGTATCGGCCATCCTCAGCCTGTGGGCGGTGCGCCGCCATATCCAGCGGCGGGTAGCGGCCGAACAGGCCCTGCACGCCGAACATGCCTTCCGCAAGGCGATGGAGGATTCCCTGACCGTCGGCATGCGGGCCCGCGACCTGGAGGGCCGCATCACCTACGTGAATCCGGCCTTCTGCCGCATGGTGGGCTGGCCGGCCGAAGATCTGGTCGGCCGGTCGCCGCCGATGCCCTATTGGCTGCCCGAGGACGTAGAGGCCACCATGGCCCTCAATCAGGCCGTGCTTGATGGCCAGGCACCGCGGGAAGGCTTCGAATTGCAGTTCCGCCGACGCGACGGCGACCTGTTCGATGCCCTGATCTATGAGGCGCCGCTGATCGGCGCCGACGGTCGCCACACCGGCTGGATGGGGTCGGTGCTGGACATCACCGACCGCAAACGGGCCCAGGAGTTGGCGGCGCGCGAGCAGGAAAAGCTGCAGCAGACCGCCCGTCTGGTGACCATGGGGGAAATGGCCTCCAGCCTGGCCCACGAATTGAACCAGCCCTTGGCCGCCATCGCCAGCTATGCCACCGGCTGCCTCAACAAGCTGGCTTCGGGAAAATTCGTCCGGGAGGATCTGATCCAGGCGGTGGAAAAGCTGGCGGCGCAGGCGCAACGCGCCGGACGCATCATCCGCCGGGTGCACGACTTCGTGCGCAAGAGCGAGCCCAACATGGCGCCTTGTTTCCTGGACGACGTCATCGAAGACAGTATCGGGTTCGTCGAGGCCGACGCCCGCCAGCGCGGAGTACGTATCGAAACCGACATCCGGGCCGTCCGGCCGCTGGTGCTGGGCGACCGCATCATGCTGGGCCAGGTGATGTTGAACCTGATACGCAACGGCATGGAGGCCATGATCGAGACTCCGGCCGCGGACCGCCGTCTTCTGGTGTCGACGACGGAGGCCGAGGGTATGATTCTGGTCGCGGTGGCCGATCGGGGGACGGGCGTGATGCCCGATGCGGTCGACCGGCTCTTCACCCCCTTCTTCAGCACCAAGAGCGAGGGCATGGGCATGGGGCTCAACATCTGCCGCTCGGTGATCGAGCAGCATCGGGGCCGTTTGTGGTTCCAAGGCAATCCGGAAGGGGGCAGCGTCTTCCGCTTCGCGCTGCCCATGGCCGAGCCATGAAGGTGCATATCGTCGACGATGACGAGGCGATCCGGGATTCCCTCACCTGGCTGCTGTCCTCGCGCGGACTGGAGGCGGAGGCCCATCCCTCGGCCGAGGCCTTCCTGGCAAGACAGGAACCGGCCGCCGGGTGCCTGGTGCTCGACATCCGCATGGAGGGCATGAGCGGGCTGGACCTGTTCGACCGCATCAGGGATCGAGGTTGCCGCCTGCCGGTGATCTTCCTCACCGGCCATGGCGACGTCCCCATCGCCGTGCAGGCGCTCAAGAAGGGGGCCTTCGATTTCGTGGAGAAGCCTTTCAACGACAACGATCTGGTCGACAAGGTGATCGAGGCCCTGGCCCAAGACGCCCGGCGGCGCGCCCGGCAAGCCGGCGCGGATTCGCTGGCCGCCCGCCTGGCCTCCTTGAGCGAGCGGGAGCGCCAGGTCATGGATCTTATCCTCGAAGGCCGGATGAACAAGGTGATCGCCGACCGCCTGGGCATCAGCATGCGTACCGTCGAAGTCCACCGTGCCCACGTCTTCGAGAAGATGGGGGTCAAGACGGCGGTGGAACTGGCGCGTCTGATGGTGGCCATGAAGGGCTGATCCCTTCGTCCCTTCCCGCCATTTTGCCGCCGCAAAGATTAGGGAGTATTCTCTACGTTCCTGTCGTCCGTTTCAAAGAGGGTTACGATGCTCGTCTCGCGCCGCCGCTTCGCTTCCACGCTGATCGCCTCCGCCGCCCTGTCCGGTTGCGTCTCGACCAGCCCCACCGGACGTACCGCCTTCACCGGCTTCTATTCCGAGGAAGACGATATCCGCATCGGCAAGGAGGAAGGCCCCAAGCTGACCAAGGAATTCGGCGGCGCCTACACGGACCCGCGCATCGATTCCTACGTCACCGAGGTCGGGCTTCGGCTTGCCGTCCATACCGAGCACACAAATTTTCCTTACAAGTTCACGATCCTGAACTCGTCGATCATCAACGCCTTCGCCTTGCCGGGCGGCCAGGTCTTCATTTCGCGGGGCCTGCTGGCGCTGGCGTCCAACGAGGCCGAAATGGCCGGCGTGCTGGCGCACGAGCTGGGCCACGTCAACGCACGTCATACCGCCGAACGCCTGAGCAAGGCGACCCTGGCCCAGGTCGGTCTGGTGGTGTTGAGCGTGGCCGGAGGCCAGGGATTGGCCAGCCTGGCCGGCTACGGCGCGCAGGCCTATCTGCAGGGCTTCTCCCGCGATCAGGAGTTCGAGGCCGACCTGTTGGGCGTACGCTACATGAGCAAGGCCGGCTACGAGCCCGATGCCATGGTCAGCTTCCTCAATACCCTGCGCGACCACAGCATGCTGGAAGCGAGGATGATGGGCCTGCCGGCGGGCAAGGTCGACGAATACAACGTCATGTCCACCCATCCCCGCACCGTGGATCGGGTCAAGGAAGCCCAGGCCCAGGCCCAAGTCACTCGCCAGAAGGGCGCGGCGATCCGCCGCCAGGAGTACCTCGACCGGATCAACGGCATGCTTTACGGCGACGATCCCGAACAGGGCATCAGCCAGGGGCGCCGCTTCGTCCATCCCAAGATGCGCTTCGAGTACGAGGTGCCGGAAGGCTTCCGCTTGGTCAATTCGCCGACCAAGGTCACCGCCCGCCATCCGGACGGCGGCACCATCGTCTTCGACACGGGGCACCCCAAGCGGAGCAATTCGCCCGCCAACTACATCCGCAACGAATGGCTGGCCAATTCGAGTTCCCTGTCGAACCTGGACTCCATCACGGTCAACGGCATTCCCGCCGCCACCGCCACCACCAAGGGGTCCATGGGCAACAAGCCGGTCGACGTGCGCGTCGTCGCCTTGCAGGGGGACGGATCGGACATGTTCCGGCTCGCCTTCATCGCGCCGTCGGGAAAGTCCTCCGCCTGGACCACCGACTTCCAGCGGACCACCTACAGTTTCCGCCGCCTGTCCGCCGAAGAGGCCGCCAAGGTCCAGGCCCAGCGCCTGATCGTCGTTCCCGTGGGCAAGGCCGACAGCGCCGACAAACTGGCCCAGACCCTGCCTTTCGGGAAATACAACGGCGAGGCTTTCCGACTGCTCAACGATCTGCAGCCCGGCCAAGAAGTCACGCCCGGTCAGCCCATCAAGGTCATCGCCGGTTGATTATTCCAGGACTTCGATCTGTTCGGGGTGAGTGACGTCGATCGCCGGGCCGTCGCGGCTGGCCAGCCAGCCGCGTACCCGGACCAGGCGGCTCTTGTAGGCCAGGGGATCGACACCATCGGCCTTGAACAGCTTGAGTGCCGCCTTGCCGAGGACGGCGGTGAAGTCGGTGCGCCAATTGTCGTCGAAGTTCAGGTACACCGTCCCCTTGACCCTGGCGGCCGCCGCCACGCGGCCTTCGACGAGTTGGAAACTGCCGGCTTCCTTGAGCAGCGGACCGGGCACCGGGCCGCGCGGCCGCCAGGCCTTGTCGGCCCAGAGTCCTCGGCGGGCCGTGCGGGCTTCGGCCTCCAGCGCCAGCATCTCGCGGGCCCGGCCTCGGGCGTCGGGGAGGGTTTGCACCCGGGCCAGGCCTCGCCGCAGCATCTCGCCCTGAAGCCACGTGCCGTTCTCCAAGGTCGCCTGGGCGAGCCGCCGTCCATGGCGGTCGATGGGCCTTTCCTCGTCGTCGAGAATCAGGCGCCGGCCCAGGGCCAGGGATTCCAATTCCTCGCGCGCCGCGGCCGCGCCCGCCTCGTCGCCCTTGGGCGCCAGCAGGCCGGCTAAGCGGACCTGGACCGATTCCACCACCAGGGTGTCGCCGTCGAGCACGGCCCGCACCGGTCCGTCCGCCAGCGCCGGGGACGAAACCACCAGCAGCAGTACGGCGAGAAAGCCCATGGCCTTTTCCCCGAGACAACCCATGCCTACGTCCTATAATGGTTCCGCCATGGACGAAAGCCGTATCCGCACCGATCTGTTCGCTCCCTTCGAACCTTTCGAGAAGGGCTGGCTTGATGTGGGCGACGGCCATCGGATCTACTGGGAGCAAAGCGGCCATCCGGAAGGGCGCCCGGTGGTCTTCCTGCACGGCGGGCCGGGCGCGGGCGCCAGCCCCAACCATCGCCGCTTCTTCGATCCCCTGCATTACCGCATCGTCATCTTCGACCAGCGCGGCTGCGGGCGATCGCTGCCCCACGGATCGACGGTCGCCAACACCACGCCTCATCTGGTCGAGGACATGGAACGCCTGCGCAGGATGCTGGACATCGAGCGCTGGCTGGTGTTCGGAGGGTCCTGGGGGGCTTCCCTGGCGCTCGCCTATGGCATCGCCCATCCGGAGCGTTGCAGCGGCTTCGTGCTGCGCGGCGTCTTTCTCTGTCGGCGCCGGGAGGTCGACTGGTTTCTCTACGGTATGCGCACCGTCTTTCCCGAAGCCTGGGCGGAATTCGCCGCGCCCATCCCGGCCGGCGAGCGGGACGACCTGCTTGGCGCCTATTGGCGGCGCCTCGACCATCCCGACCCGGCGGTGCACTTTCCGGCGGCCCGGGCCTGGAGTCGTTACGAGACGGTCTGCTCGACCCTGCTGCCGCCGGACCCCGACATGGCCCTGGCCCTGTCGGGGGATGCTCCGGCCGCCCTTGGGCTGGCGCGCCTGGAGGCGCATTACTTCCGCAACGCTCTTTTCATGCCGGAAGGGCACCTGCTGGCCGGAGTCCATCGCCTGCGCCATCGGCCGGCCATCATCGTGCAGGGGCGCTACGACATGATCTGCCCCGCGGTGAACGCCCGCGAACTGGCGGATGCCTGGCCGGACGCCCGCTACGTCGTAGTTCCCGACGCCGGACATTCGGTGATGGAACCCGGCATCCGCCGCGCCCTGGTGGGGGCTACCGAGTCCCTCAAGACGGGCTGGTTCTGACAGGGCAACGAATCCAAGCTATTGCCCCGGCAGGAAGAAGTCTCTACGCGGTATAGCGTGTCCGTTGGTCGCCGATTTGAGTTTGTCCTTGGTTCGGGCAGGAATGGCGTGCTTGAGGTCGGCATTCAGGCGCTCGTCGACAGGAGGTCTCGCCGCCTCCCTCACTCCCCTGCCGCGAAGCGGTTTCGTTCAATCCCCTGATTCTCGCCTCAGGCCAAAATTAGAACTGCTGGCAACGCCCTGCCCGTCGACGGGACATCGCGAGTGCGGTGCGTCCAGGCTTGGCAAGCGGACGCGGGCGGTATAGAAGCTCGCTCATGAGCGACCAGAAGCACATCCGCAATTTCTCCATCATCGCCCACATCGACCACGGCAAGTCGACCCTGGCGGATCGCCTGATCCAGCTTTGCGGCGGACTGACCGACCGCGAGATGCGCGAACAAGTGCTCGATTCCATGGACATCGAGCGCGAACGCGGCATCACCATCAAGGCCCAGACGGTGCGCCTCGAATACAAGGCCCAGGACGGCGAGACCTATCAGCTCAACCTGATGGACACGCCGGGTCATGTGGACTTCGCCTACGAGGTCAGCCGCAGCCTGGCCGCCTGCGAGGGCTCGCTGCTGGTGGTGGACGCCACCCAGGGGGTGGAGGCCCAGACGCTGGCCAACGCCTACCTGGCCATCGACAACGGGCACGAGATCATCCCGGTGCTCAACAAGATCGACCTGCCGGCCGCCGACTCCGACCGCATCAAGCGCCAGATCGAGGACGTGGTGGGCCTGGACTGTTCGGACGCGGTGATGATTTCGGCCAAGACCGGTCTGGGCGTGCCCGACGTGCTGGAGGCCCTGGTCAAGCGCCTGCCCGCCCCGGAAGGCGAGCGGGAAGCCCCCCTGAAGGCGCTGCTGGTCGATTCCTGGTACGACCCCTACCTGGGGGTCATGATCCTGGTGCGCATGCACGACGGCGTCCTGAAGAAGGGCATGAAGATCCGCATGATGTCGTCGGGCGCCACCCATCAGGTGGACCAGGTGGGCGTCTTCACGCCCAAGCCGGTCAAGGTGGACGAACTGGGCCCCGGCGAGGTCGGCTACATCACGGCGGCCATCAAGACGGTGGCCGACACCAACATCGGCGACACCATCACCGAGGACCGCCGCCCGGCCGAGGCGCCGTTGGCCGGCTTCAAGCCCTCGGTGCCGGTGGTCTTTTGCTCCCTGTTCCCGTCGGACGCCGCCAACTTCGACGACCTGCGCGATTCGCTGGCCAAGCTCAGGCTCAACGACGCCAGCTTCCAGTACGAGCCGGAAAATTCGATGGCGCTGGGCCTGGGGTTCCGCTGCGGTTTCCTGGGCTTGCTGCACTTGGAAATCATCCAGGAGCGCCTGGAGCGCGAATTCAACCTGGACTTGATCACCACGGCGCCCTCGGTGGCCTATAAGCTGGAATTGACCGACGGTACCGCCATCGACCTGCACAATCCGGCCGACATGCCGGAACTGGTCAAGATCGCGACCATCGCCGAACCCTGGATCCGGGCTACCATCATGGTGCCCGACGAGTTCCTGGGGTCGATTCTCCAGCTCTGCAACGACCGGCGCGGCCAGCAGATCGAACTGACCTACGTGGGCGGCCGGGCGATGGCGGTCTACCGCCTGCCGCTCAACGAGGTGGTCTTCGACTTCTACGACCGCCTGAAGTCGATCTCGCGCGGCTATGCCAGCTTCGACTACGAGATGGACGATTTCCAGGAAGGCGATCTGGTGAAGGTCCAGATCCTGGTCAACGACGAACCGGTGGACGCCCTTGCCTTCATCTGCCATCGCAGCCAGGCTGAATTCCGCGGCCGGTCGGTCTGCGAACGCCTGAAAGATCTGATTCCGCGCCAGATGTTCAAGATTCCCATCCAGGCGGCCATCGGCGGCAAGGTGGTGGCGCGGGAAACCATCAGCGCCTTCCGCAAGGACGTGACCGCCAAGTGCTACGGCGGCGACGTGTCCCGCAAGCGCAAGCTGCTGGAAAAGCAGAAGGCGGGCAAGAAGCGCATGCGCCAGTTCGGCAAGGTGGAAATCCCCCAGTCCGCCTTCATCGCCGCCCTCAAGATGAGCGACGATTAAGGCGCTTTTCCTGCGGCACTCCCGGCCCGGAATCCGGAAGCCTGGACTTTCCGGCGAACGCCGTTGGCTCAAGAGTGGGAGAAGATGTCCTCGTCCGCCCAGCCGCCCAGATCCAGCTCGGCGCGGGTGCCCAGGAAATCGAAGCAGGCCCGCGCCAAGTCCCGCCTTCCCTCGCGGGCCAGCATGGCGTCCAGCCTGTCGCGCAGGGCATGCAGGTGCAGGACATCGGTGGCGGCGTAGACCCGCTGGGCTGGCGACAACTCGGCGGCCGCCCAGTCGGAGGACTGTTGTTCCTTGGAAATCTCGATGCCCAGCAGTTCCTTGCAGCAGTCCTTGAGGCCGTGGCTTTGGGTATAGGTGCGGGCCAGGCGCGAGGCGATGCGGGTGCAATAGACCGGCCGGCAGTCGACGCCCAGATGGCGGCGGATCATGGTCACGTCGAAGCGGGCGAAGTGGAAAATCTTGACCACCGCCGGATCGGCGAACAGCGCCTTCAGGTTGGCGGCGTCGCGGTCGCGGTGGATGCGCACCAAGTGGCAGACGCCGTCGCCGGCCGAAAGCTGGACCAGGCAGAGGCGATCGCGATGGGGATGGAGACCCGTGGTCTCGGTGTCGACCGCCACGGAGTTCCCAAACGAAATGCCTGCCGGCAGATCGCCTTCGTGGAGTTCGATCACGGGCTTGCGGTCGGTCATCGGGTCGGCCCCTCCATCCTGGAGGAAGGGAGAAGTGGTGCCCAGGAGAAGACTCGAACTTCCACGACCTTTCGGCCACTAGAACCTGAATCTAGCGCGTCTACCAATTCCGCCACCTGGGCACCGGGAATCAGCCTTTCCCCCGCCGCCGGAGCGACAGGAGGCACACGTCTACCCGCCTCGGATCGTCCTGTCAACGGGGCACTGTTGACGCCGTTCTCCGGGAGGGTGTAAGCCGGTTCCGGTATCCAAGGAGGAACAAGCCATGGCGCGACGCATCGTCACCGTATTCGGCGGATCGGGATTCCTGGGGCGGCACGTGGTCCAGCGGCTGGCCGCCGATGGCTTCACCGTGCGCGTCGCGGTGCGCGATACCGAAGCGGCCTCGTTCCTTAAGCCGTTGGGCGGCCCCGGCCAGATCGTGCCCATCAAGGCCAGTGTCACCGATCCGGAGGCCGTGGCCCTGGTGGTCAAGGGCGCCCAGGCGGTGGTCAATCTGGTCGGGATTCTTTACGAGAGCGGCCGCGCCACCTTCCGGCTCATCCACGCCGAGGGTGCCGCCATCGTCGCCAAGGCGTCCGCCGCCGCCGGGGTGAAGCGCCTGGTCCATGTGTCCGCCCTGGGGGCCGATGCGGCGTCCCCCTCGGCCTATGCCCGCACCAAGGCGGAAGGCGAGGCTGCGGTTCTCGAAGCCTTTCCCGGGGCCACCATCCTGCGTCCGAGCGTGGTCTTCGGACCCGAGGACGGATTCTTCAATCTGTTCGCCAGCCTGGCGACCGTCTCGCCGGTGCTGCCGGTGATGGGCGCCCCTTTCCCGCCCAAGGTCACCCTGTTCGGCGGCGGGGATTCGCTGGTCGACATCGACCTCTATGGCGGGGGCGGCCCCAGGTTCCAGCCGGTCTATGTGGAGGACGTGGCGGAATCCGTGCGCGCCGCGCTGACCGACACGGCGGCCAAGGGCAGGATTTTCGAGGTGGTCGGTCCCAAGACCTACAGTTTCAAGGAGGTCATGGAACTGGTGCTATCGGCTACCGGCCGGCGCTGCTGGCTGATGCCGGTGCCCTTCTGGCTGGCCCGGCTTCAGGCGGCCATCCTTGGCCTGCTGCCCAAGCCGCTGCTTACCAAGGACCAGGTGATCCTGCTGGGGCGCGACAACATCGCCACCGGAACCCTGCCTACCCAGGCCGGCCTGGGAGTCGGCGCCACCGCGGCCGAAGGCATCCTGCCAGCCTACCTGGGCCGCTTCCGGCCTCAACTGAAGCAGGCCGAGCGTCTGGCCTAACCCATAGACGGCGTCGAACTTTTCTTTGCGGAGCAAGCGCTTCCGTGTTAACAAGGCAGCGTTTTGCTGCAGTGCGAAGAGCCACGCCCCCATGGAACTCGACACGAAGCCGCTCAAGGCCCTCGACAGCTTTCCCTATCGCCACCGCATTCGCGACGTGATGAACCGCCCGGTCCGGACCATCGGCACCGCGGCCACGGTCCACGAGGCGAGCCAAGTCATGACCGAAACCAAGATCAGTTCCCTGGTGGTGGTGGACGACTTGGGGCAGGCGTTGGGCATCGTCACCGAGCGGGACGTGCTGCGGGCGGTCGCGCGCTCCGGCGGCCAGGGACTCAAGCAACCGGTCTCCATCGTCATGGGGCGGCCGCTGCAATCGGTTTCGCAGGACGCCTTCGTCTACACGGCCCTGGGCCGCATGGACCGCTTGAACGTCCGCCACTTGGTGGCGGTGGACGAGCGGCAGCAGCCGACCGGCATGGTCACCGCCCGCACCCTGCTGAAGTTGCGCTCTTCCAACGCCCTGGCCATCGGCGACGAGGTCTCGACGGCCCAGGACGCCGCCCAGATGGATGCGGTACGCAAGCGTCTGCCCGAGTTGATCGCCAATCTGCTGGCGGAAGGTGTCGACGGGTTGTCGATCACGGCGGTAATCAGCGCCGTGCTCTGCGACACCACGGCGCGTGCCGCGGAACTGGCGGTCGATGGCATGCGCCAGGAAGGCTGGGGTGACGCTCCCGCGTCCTGGTCGTTGCTCGTACTGGGGTCGGGAGGCCGCGGCGAGGCCATGCTGGGTGCCGACCAGGACAACGCCATCGTCCACACGGGCGACGAATCGGCGGCGCCCTGGTTCGGGGAACTGGCACGGCGCATTACGACCGCCCTGGACGGGGCGGGTGTCCCCTTCTGCAAGGGCGACGTCATGGTCACCAACCCGCAGTGGCGGCGCTCGCTGTCCGAATGGCAGGAGGAAATCACCGGCTGGGTTCGCGGCGCGGACGGTTCGGCGCTGCTCAACATCGACATCTTTCTCGATTTCCGGCCCGTGTTCGGCGACTTGACCCTGGCCGAGAACCTCCGCGACGAGTTGATCTCCCGCGCCCGAGTCTCGGCACCCTTCCTCCATGCCCTGGCGGGGACGGTGTCCGACATCAACCCGCTGGGCTTGTTCAACCGGTTCAAGCTGGTGGAAGGCAAGCTCGACCTGAAGCGCAACGGCGTCTGGCCCATCGTCAACACGGTGCGGCTTCTGGCGCTCAAGCACGGTATTTCGGTGGCCTCGACGCGGGACCGTCTGCGGGCGCTTTGCGACGGCAAGCACATTCCCTGCGATGAGGCCCAACGGCTGATCGACACCCACGAGATGATCGCCCGCATCCTGTTGCGCCACCAAGCCGCCCTGGCGGCCGGCAATATCGCCGGACAACGCAACATGGTCGATCCGGCGGTGCTGACGCGCGGCGAGCGGGCCCGCCTGAAGGAAGCCTTCAAGCATCTGAAGGACCTGCACTGGGTGATCAACAACGCCCTATCGTCGGTCTGACCCGGGGGATTCCGCCTTGCGAATTGCCGCCAGGCCCGTCCGGTAGTCGGGGTATTTCAGGACCACGCCCAGTTCCTGCTTGATGCGGCCGTTGGCGACCGCGCGGTTATCGTTCCAGAACGACAACGCCATGGCCGACATGGCCTTGGCCGCTTCGGCGAAAGGTTCCAGGGGGGGCGGCTCCATGCCTAACAGGCGGCAGGCGAAGGCGGTGACTTCCGCCGGGCTTGCCGGTTCGTCGTCGCAGACGTTGTAGACGGCGCCGGGATTCGGCCTTCTCATGGAGGCCGTCAGGACTTCGGCGATGTCCTCGACATGGATTCGGCAGAAGCGATGGCCGGGGCGGTCGATGCGCCGGGCCTCGCCGGCCCGCACCTTGTCCAGCGCGCTCGATCCCGGTCCGTAGATGCCGGGCAGGCGGAAGACGTGGATGGGCAGGCCGGAGACGCGCCACCTGGCTTCGGCCTCGGCACGGCGCCGGCTACGTTCCGACGTCGGGGCGACCAGGGCCGTTTCGTCCACCACCGCCCCTCCGGTATCGCCGTAGACCCCGGTGGTCGACAGGTAGCCCGCCCAGGCGAGGTTCGCGATGGCCCGCAAGTCCCCCAGATGCTGGTCGAGCACCGCGTCCCCCAGCGAGTCGGGTGGCACCGAACTCAGCAGATGGGTGGTGCCGGCCAGGGCGCCGGCCGCATCGGCGAGAGGATGTCCACGATCCATGAGGAAGGCTTGGTAGCCCTCCGCTTCCAGGGCGGCGCGCTTGTCCGGATGCTGGGTGGTGCCGGCCACCGCCCAGCCGGCCGCCCGCAGCCGGGCCGCCAGGACGCGGGCGCTGTAACCGAGGCCGAAGCAGAAAAGACGGGGGCGGGTCATGAAGGGCCTTGCCAAGTTTCCCGCCGGAGTCTACCCGATGAAGCCATGTCCGTGAAACGCGCATTCGCCGTTGTCTTCTGTCTTCTGCCTTTCGCCGGCCAGGCGGCCGAGGTCGACCGTGCCCGGGAATACGCGGCCTGCATGAACGAGGCGCGCACCAAGCCCAAGGAAGCCTTCGACCGCGCCGTGGCCTGGCGGGATCTGGGGGGCGGTCCGGCGGCCGACCATTGCGCGGCGGTGGCGCTGCTCAACCTGGGCAGCCCGGCCGAGGCGGCGAAGCGCCTGGAGAATCTAGCCCAGACCCTCAAGCAGGATGCCGCCTTCAAGGCCAGGGTCCTGGCCCAGGCGGCGCAGGCCTGGATGCTGGGCGGCGACATGGCACGGGCGGAGGCCGTGGCCTCGTCGGCCCTCGTCCTCCAGCCCGACAATGCCGAACTGTTCGTCGACCGGGCGGTCATCCGGGCCGGGCGCAACGACTACAAGTCGGCCGTTATGGACCTGGACCGTGCCGTCGGCCTGCTGCCCAATCGCCCCGACGCCCTGGTCTTCCGGGCCTCGGCGCATCGTTTCCTGGACAACCTCGACAAGGCCCTGGCCGATGTGGAAAGGGCGCTGGCTCTCGATCCCAACCATCCGGAAGGGCTCCTGGAACGGGGTATCCTGCGCCGAATGAAAGGCAACGATGCCGGCGCCCGCCAGGACTGGATGCAGTTGCTGCGCAATGCGCCGGATGGCGACACCGCGGCCGCCGCGCGGGCGAACCTGGAAAAGATGGACGTCAAGGCGGGGAAGTAGGGGGCGTGAAATAGGCGAGACCCGGGGCGTCGCGCCGGGCCTCGGCCACCAGGCGCCGCAGTCCCGCCATCCGCTCGGCCAAGGCTCCCTGGGCCCTGGGGGCTAGGCGCCGGGCCTGATCCAGATGCAGGGCCGCCGCATCGTGGCAACCTTCGGCCAGCAGGGCCACCGCATAGGCCAAGTGGGTGGTGGGGTCGAAGGCACGGCGCAGCAGGGCCTCGCCGATCCAATGCACTGCCTTGCGCGGCTGGTTCTGGCCGAGGGCGAGGGTGCCGAGATCGAGAGCCGCCTGGATGAAGGCCTCGGGCCGATCCATCTTTTCCGGAGGATAGGGGCGGGCAAGAACCGCTTCATAGCCCTGGGTCGCCCTGGCGATGTCGCCGGCCTGCCGCCACCTTGTCGCCTCGGCCTGGAGCGCCTCGGCCTCGGGGTCGCGCCAGGGTTCGCGGATCGGATTGGGCAGATCGAACCGCGCCAGGCAAGATCGGCAGGTCAGATTGACCTTCTGGTAATGGAAGGGGTAGATGGCATCCACATCGCCGTGCCGGTTTTCCTGTCCGCAACGTGGGCAGAGCCAGTCGATGCGGTAAAGGGAACCGTCGTCTTCTTGACGCTTGCAGGCGGTCGCCTCGGCCGGGAGCAGCAAGGTCTCTCCGAACACCCGGAGCTTCTGGATCATCCGGGTGTAGTCTTCGTCCGGCATGGCGGTGAGGTTGTAGAGCGGAGTCGTGAAGGCCGTTTCGAAATCGGCGATCTTGCCGGTCGCCAGCGCATCTTCGAAGACTCGTGTCCCCGGGTAGGCCAGCAGGGGGACGAGGGATATCCGGTACTCCGGATGCCGTCCCCACCAGTCGATGGTGTTGGAGGCGGTCTCGATGGTTTCGTCCGGATCGCCGAAGATGAAGTTGCCGATGATGCCCATTCGTTTCTCGTAGGTGAGACGCAACGCATCTTCCATCCGGGCCCGGGTGGTTTTCTTCTTCATACTCGCCAGGATGCGGTCGTCGGCGCTTTCCAAGCCGTAGCCGATGAAGACGCAGCCGGCGTCGCGCATCATGTCGAGCGTCTCGGCCCCGGCCTCGCCGACGCGGAGACTGACCATCCATTTCAACTTCATGGGCGCGATGCGGTGGCAGAAATCGACCAGCCGTTCGTGGCGGACCGCGAAAAGTTCGTCCAGCACCCAGACCGCGTTCACGCCGTAGCGGTCGACCAGGAATTCGAGTTCGGCGAAGACGTCATCGAGGCCCCGCTCCCGATAGACGCGGCCGTTGGGATGGAAGCAGAAGGTGCAGGCGAAAGGGCAGGAGCGGCTGGAGATCAGCGCCAGAGTACGCGGACTTTCGACCGCCTGTTGGAAGTAGTTCGAGCCGTCGGGCGGTGATTCCACCAACAATCGGGCCTGGAAGCCATCGTAATCCGGCCAGGGAAGGGAATCGAGATCCTTCACGGGCTTTCGGTTCCTCGTCTTGGCGAAGGTTCCGTCGGGGCGCCGGATCACCAAGCCATCGACCGAAGCCAGGTCCTCCCCGTGTTCCAAGGCGCGTGCCAAGTCGACGACGGTCTCCTCGCCCTCGCCGATCACGCCGATGTCGAGGTCGAGCATCCGGGCCACCTGGTTGGGCGCGCTGGTCAGCAGGCCGCCGCCGATCACGGTCCGCAGGCCGGGCTTGGCAGCCCGGCCTGCGGACAGGATATCCTTCACCCGCCCGTAATGGGGCGAGATGCCGCCGGTCGCCAGAACCTGCGGATCAAGGGCGCGAACCGCCTGGCCGACCACATCGGCGGGGCGTCCATCCTGGTGGTTGAGGTTGAGGCAATGGACCTCGTGGCCGGCCCGCTTGAGCACCGCCGAGACGTAGGCGATCCCGAAGGGGAAATGGTAGGTCTGGCGGGCACCGGTGATGAACCGCGGGACGACAAGAAGAAACCGCATGCGGGTCTCTTTCCTTCCAGTGGCGGACGGGCCCGATTGTATCCCGCCCGCCGTCCGCGCCTCAATCGTCCTCGTAGTACCCCCGGTCGGCCTGCTTGTGGCAGGCGACGCAGTCGGCCCAGGTCTTCACGCCCGATTTCTCCTTCATCCGCTGGACCTTGCCTTCGCCGTGCTCCTTCTTGAAGCGCGGCATCTCGCTGATGCGCTGGGGCGGATTGGCGGTGTTCACGCCGCGCAGCCACTTGCCGCCGTCCCCGGCGTTGGCCGTCAGATATGCCTTGATGGCGTCGCGGGTCTTGTCGTCCAGGCTGGCGTTCTCGCCGAAATGGTCGCTCAAGCGGTCCATCATGGCTTCCCAGGACTTCCGGGGCAGCAATTGCGGCTGGTAGGCCATATGGCAGGCGCCGCATTCCTTTTTGACGACCGGGTCGGCCGTCGGCGGGAACATCTTGCCGCCGGCCAGGGCCGGCGTGGCGGCAAGCAGCAGCAGGGTGGCGGGAAGGATGTGCTTGAGCATGGAAGATCTCCTCAACGGGTGGCCATGAAGGTGATGAAGTCGCCCTTTTCCAGGGCCGTGCATTCGCGCCCCAGCACGCTGGTGCAGTTGCGCTGGAACCACTTGGCGACCTTCTCGGGGTCGGTATAGCGGGTGGGAACCTTGGACACTGCCAAGGGTTCGACCGGCTTGCCGGCCCGGGTGGTGCCGGTCGCCTCCGGGGTCGTCCCGTGGCAGGAGGTGCAGGACGGGGTGTCCGGCTTGCCGCCCTTCTGGGTGGCGCCGAAGAAGGAAGCACCCCGGTCGGCCGAGAAGCCGGCAAACGACGGATCGGCCTTTTTCGCCTCGGTGGCCAAGCCGGCCAGGATGGTGTCGCGGGCGGGCGACCCGGCCAGGGCGGGCAGGGCGGCCAGGGTCATCAAGGCAACAGCGAAGGGCTTCTTCATTGCGAGGTCTCCTTGGGAAAGCGGATGGCGGTATCGGCGAAGCGGCCCCCGGCGGCGTCGCCATGGCAGGCGAAGCAGTTGGCGCGGCTGGAGACCGGCTTGGCGGCAAAGACGGCATCCGGGATCTTGCGGTGCCGATGCCGCCAGAAGGGCGATCCGGAGATGCGCAGCGGCTCTTCGGCCGAGACTTGGCGCAGGCGGTTGGCGGCCTCGCTGTCCCAAGATTCGGCGGCGTAGGTCCGCAGATGGGCGGCGATGGCCACTGCAGCGGCGGGCGGCAGGCTGGCATTCTCGCCGAAGTGGTCGGAAAGGTCCTCCATCAGCGCCTCCCACGACGTGGCCGGCAACAGGCTCGGGTGGTAAAGCCCGTGACAGGCGCCGCATTCCTTCTCGAAAGCGGCCAGGCGGGGCATGTCGGGGATGCCTTTGGGCGGCACCGCTGCCAACAGGGCCAAGCTGCCGGCCGTCCCGGCGATGGCGAAGCCGGCCAGGGCGAGAGCCCCCCGGCGGGCGGGACGGGGAATGGGGGCGCGCTTGCGGCCGTTGGCCATGGCGCGCACCAGGTTCTCGCGGGTCAGCCAGCTTTCCACGACGACACCGGCGACATGGAGGCCGACCAGGACCAGCAGTCCGACCGCGAGGGCTTCGTGGACTTCCTTGCCGCCATGGCCGGCGGCGAAGGACAGGAATCCGGCCAGGGGACCGATCTTCTCCTGACCGCCCAGGACCATGGCGCCGGTGGCCACCAGCCCCAGCAAGACCACAAGCAGGACCGCCACCATCGCCGCCCCGAGGGGAGTATGGCCGGGATGGGGACGGCCCTGCAGGCGGATCATCTCGACCGCATGGCCGAAGATGGCGTGGAAGGAAACGGGGAAGTGCCGGAAGCGGGCGTGCTCGGAACCGACCAGCCCCCAGACCAGCCGGAAGACCAGCAGTGCCCCGATTCCCCAACCAGCCCAGACGTGGACATCCAGCCACCAGGCGGGAGCCAGGAATCCGGTGATGGCCGCGGCCGCCACCAGGAGCGCGAGGCTCCAGTGGAACAGGCGGATCGGAAGATCCCAGACGATGGGCTTTCCTTCGGGAATGGGCATAGCGGGACTCGGGCTGTCGATCATGGCCCGAAGCTACGCCACGACACCTCAACCGAAGCTGAGACGTCCGTTCAGTGCCCGTTCATTCAGTCCTGGAGTTTGCGCCCGGCGGCGACGATCAATTCGCCATACTCGCGCAGGAAGACGGAACCCCGCACCGTCCGCTGGATCAGCACGCTACGCCGGTCGGTCTCGTCCGGCTTGCGGCGCACCAGCTCCAGTTCGCTCAGACGGTCGAGGGCGCGGGTGATGGCGGGCTTGGAGACGTTCATGGTCTCCGCCAAGCCGCGCACCGTATGAGGAGGGGGGGTCAGGTAGACGGTCAGCAGCAACGCCATCTGGCGCGCCGACAGGTCCGGAGCGTCGCGCCGCACGCTGTCCACGATGGCGCGCCGCCAAAGGTCCAGGGCCTGAAGTTCCGTAAGCTCGATCGCCATACCGCCCCCGTATCGTTCCGGTGACGGAACTTCTATCCGATTCGCCCTCGGCGCGGCAACCCTAATTCCGTCCGTCGCCGAATTTAGTTTCCAGCAAGGCGAACAGGGCGCGCAGGGCCTGGGCCTCCCCGCCCTCGGGACGGCCCGGCCGGGCGCTGGTGTTCCAAGCCATGAGGTCGAGATGAACCCAAGGAATTCCAGGCCCCACGAAGCGTTGGAGAAACAGCGCCGCCGTGATGGCGCCGCCGTAACTGCCATCGGGGTTGTTGGTCAGGTCGGCCACCTTGCTTTCCACCTGTTTGGCGTAGCCGGGCCAGAGCGGCAGGCGCCAAAGGGGGTCCCCTTCCGCCGCGGAGCAGGCCAACAGGTCGCCGGCCAGCGAATCGTCGTTGCAGAAGAGAGCCGGAATATCCGTGCCCAGAGCGATCCGGGCGGCGCCGGTCAGGGTGGCGAAATCGACCAGCAGTTCCGGTTGCTCCCGCGCGGCTTCGGCCAGGGCATCGGCCAGGATGACCCGGCCCTCGGCGTCGGTGTTGCCGATCTCGACGGTCGGACCCTTGCGGGTCCGCACCACGTCGCCGGGCCGGAGCGCGTTGCCGGAAACCATGTTCTCCACCGCCGGAATCAGCACCCGCAGGCGGACCTTGAGCTTGGCTCCCATCACCAGGGAGGCCAGACCCAAAACGTGGGCCGCGCCGCCCATGTCCTTCTTCATCAGCCGCATGCCTTCGGCGGTCTTCAGGTCGTAGCCGCCCGAATCGAAGCAGACGCCCTTGCCCACCAGGGTGACGCGGGGTGCGGTTTCCGGCCCCCAGCGCAGGTCGATCAGGGCCGGTTGGCGGACCGCGCCGCGTCCCACCGCATGGATGGCGGGGTAGTTCCCGGTCAACAAGGCCTCGCCTTCGATCACCGAAAGGCGTGCCTTGTGGCGCCTGGCGAGGTTCCGGGCCGCGCCGGCCAGGTCGCCCGGCCCCATGTCCTCGGCCGGCGTGTTGATCAGGTCGCGGACCAGGATGATGGCCCCTTCCAGGCGCAGCACCGCGTCGCGGTCGCAACCGGCCGGCCAGGCCAGTTCGGCCAAGGGCTTGCCGGCGGATGTCTTGTAGCGCCCGAAGCGGTAGGCCGCCAGCCGCCAGCCCAGGGCTGCCGTTTCCGAATCCGGAGCCACCGGCCCGTCCAGATGGTAGATTCCGGCCGGCAGGCGGGCCGCGATGGCCGCCCAATCCCAGGGGCCGGCATTTTCGCCCAGGCAGGCGACGGCGCGCTTGATCGAGCCGTCCTCCTCGGGAATGAGGATCGCGGCTCCGGCCTCGGGCTCGGGAACGAAGCCGGCGGCTTCCAGCCATCGACGCACCCGCGCCGGCTGGCGCTTCACCCAAGCGGGGAAACGGTCACGTCCCAGGACGGTCAGCGCGATGGTCATCTCAGCGTTTCAACTTGTTGATCAGATTTTGCACCGCCGCCTTGTCCGGCTGGCCGCATTGGCCGGTACGTTCCAACTCGGCCGACCAAGCGCCTTGGGCGGTGTCGTGCAGCACGCCGATGAAGGCGATCTGCTTGGGCGACCACTTCTTCTTCCTTTCCGCCTCCATAAAGGGATCGCGGACCGTGGCCACCCATTCCAGTCCGCACCAGTCGCCGGCCGCCGAGACCTGCCCCGCTTCGACGACGCGCCGGGCGTCCGCCGATGGCAACAGCGGCGTCTTGCGGTCCGCTTCGCTTTCGGCCGGAATAGCGCCGCCATCGGGCAGCTTGGCCTGGGGTAGCAGCAGGCGGCCGATTTCCATCAGGCCGGAGATCGACTCGTCGTCCAAGGGCACCAGATAGGGCGCCTGGGCGGTAGCGGGGAGAGCGGCCAGGGCCATGAGGGCGAAGGCGACGGAGCGACGGGCACGGGGCATGGAGCCTCCTCGAAGCGGGCGGGTGATCCTGCGACGTTTCTGCCTCATTCCCATAAGGCGATCAATGGTATCCACAGAACGCACGGGACGGAGGACGCCTTGGCGCTTCTCGGTCGCCGGCGTCCCCGTTATCTTGGGCGTAGGCGGCAAGTATTCTATCGGCGGAGCGGGAGTCATGACGGGCGGGCGAGTCATTCGGGTACTTGTCGTCGTTCTGTGCCTTGGGTTTCCCGCCGGTCCGGCGGTGGCCGGTCCGGAGTGCGAGATCGTGGTCGGTTCCTGCCATCGCGCGCCCTTGTCCACGACCGAAGGCGCCGGCATTCTCGACCGCTTGGTGGTGGAAGCCTTTCGCCGCATCGGCCGCAAGGCCTGCATCGTCCCCTTGCCCTGCGAACGCTCCCTGGTCAGTGCCGACGAAGGCACCACCGACGGCGATATCCTGCGCATTCCCGCCGCGGTCGCGGGACGCTATCCGAACCTCGAGCCCGTGGCCGAACCGCTCTACGATTTCTCCTTCCAATGCTTCGCCATCCGGCCGGAGGTTGCGGTCAAGGGGTGGGACGATCTGGCATCTCTGCGGGTCGGCCATATCCTGGGATGGAAGATCCTGGAGGATCGGGTAAGGGCCGCCGAGGTCTTGCGGGTGCGTGGCCCCGATGTCCTTTTTTCCTTATTGGCCGAAGGCAAGGTCGACACGGTCGTCTACGAGCGGCTGACCGGCATCGGCCAGATGCGCGACATGACCCTGGCCGGGGGGCGGGTGATCGAGCCGCCCCTGCTGGTCATTCCGCAGCACATCGTTCTCAACCGCCGCCATGGGGCGCTGTCCGCACCCTTGGCGGAGGCGATCCGGACCATCAAAGCGGACGGAACCTATGCGGCCGCCTTCCGGGTGGCGGGCTTCGAGCCGCCGGGCGCCGGGCCATGAACGACGACAGGCTCTACCTCCCGTTCCGTCTCGGCCGCCGCCTGATGCTGGTGACATCGGTGATCGGCCTCGTCTTGGCCCTGCTGCTGAGCGGCTTCTCCATCCTGCAGTCCTACCATCAGCAGACGGCCGAGATCGAAAGGGGCATAGACGAAATCCTCAAAACCAGCCTTCCGGTCCTGCGGGAAACCCTCTGGCTCGGCGATACCATCCTCCTGCAGAGCCATCTGAACGGCCTCAAGAATCACGGCAGCGTGGCTCTGGCCCGGATCGAACGCGAGGGACGTTCCCCGCTTTCCGCCGGTCTCCCGCCTCCCGCGGGGGCCCGGACCCTCGAGAGGCGGCGGCCCATCGAGGCCACCTTCCGGGACCGGCCGGTGAACCTTGGCACCTTGGTCCTGGTCGTCGACATGGACCCGGTGTTCGCCAAATTCCGCCTGGAAGCCCTCCGCATCCTGGTCTCCCAACTCGTCGTCGTGGCGGTGATCGCCGGTTGCATCCTGATTCTCTACCAGCGGCTGGTGGGGACGCGCCTGCACCGGATGGCGGAATTCCTGACCGGAACCGATCCTCGGGCGCTGGGCAAGCGGCTGGATACTAGCAGGCCGGGTATTCACGCGGAAGCCTGCGACGAACTCGACGTTCTCGCCCTGGCCTTCAACGAGCTTCTGTCTCGCCAGGATATGCACCTGCGCCAACTGGTCGATGCCGGCGAGAAGCTGGAGGAAAGAGTCAGGCAACGGACCCAGGAGTTGAGTGAGGAGGTCTCGGAACACGAACGGACCCGCCAGGAGTTGGAGCGGTCCAACCGGGAATTGGAGCAATTCGCCTACGTCGTTTCCCACGACCTGCAGGAACCTCTTCGCACCGTGGCCAGCTACGTGCAGCTTCTGCAGCGCCGCCATGCCGGGCAATTGGCTCCCGACGCCGCAGAATACATGGATTTTGCCGTCGACGGAGCCAAGCGCATGCAGGCGATGATCCGCGACCTGCTCGACTACTCCCGCATCACAACCAAGGGCGCCGCCTTCACGGAGGAATCCCTGGACGAGATTTTCCGCGCCGCCGTCGCCAATCTTTCGGCCGCCGTCGACGAGGCGGAGGCTGCCGTCGCCAGCGTCCCGCTCCCCCGCGTCTGTTGCGACCGCGCCCAGATGATACGGCTGTTCCAGAATCTGATCGGCAATGCCATCAAGTACCAGTCGCAGGGTCGCCGGCCGGAGGTGCGGGTGGAGGCGGAACCGCGCGACGGAGAATGGGTGATCTCGGTCCGCGACAACGGTATCGGCATCGCCCCTCGGCACTTCGAGACCATCTTTCAGGTTTTCCAGCGCCTGCACACCCGCGAAGAATTCGGCGGGACCGGCATCGGGCTCGCCATTTGCAAGAAAATCGTCGAACGCCACGGCGGCCGCATCTGGGTCGACGCGGAGCCCGGCAGGGGCAGCACCTTCTCTTTCAGCCTTCCCGTCGCCCAAGGATAGACGGCACCGCGTGCAAGGGGTCATCGGCGATCCCGACTTCCCGCCATGGGACTTCCCCCGGCCGTCCGGCGGAAAAAAGCCATACCGGGGCACCCTTGGCCGGCAGGCCCAACAGGGACGAACAGACGGTCCCGAAGCCGTCCGCCATCGCCACCGTCATGGCGCCGTGCGGCCCGCCGTCCGTTTCCCGGGACGCCAGGAGATCCTGCCAGCTACGCCAGTCGCCCCGCTCCGGATCGGGAACGGAGGCCGCCTCGAACCGCGGGCGGTAGCGGCGCATCCGTACCGAGGCGGCCGTGTCGTTCAGGTCGTGGGCGGTAAGCATGGCGAGGCCGGGCGGGATCGCCTGAACCCCCAAGTCCATTCCGTCCCAGCGTGCCCAGAAGGCTGCCGTCGAATCGGCCAGTAGGAGATTGAAAGGCCGCCAGAGGCTGGCGTCCCTGCCGCCCAGTCCGGCAGCCGCCTCGGCAGCCGTGGCATGGTCCAGGGCCATCAAGGGCAGATCGCCTCGGCTGGCGAAGCCGGCCTTGGGGCCCAGGGTCCCCGGCCGGTTGAGGATGGCCGCCACCACCCCTTTCCCGTTGAGCCCCATCCAGGTGCCGCCGGCCAGTTCGTCCAAACCGCCGACGACGTCCGGGTGCGTCGGCCAATGACGGCCCGGCGCCCGCCACGGCCGACCGGCCATTTCGTCGCGGTTGGCGGCAAACAGCAGCGGCCAGTCATGGCCTGGGCGGAATAGGACGACGACGGTGCACAAGGCGGCCTCGCAGCTGGATGTCGTGGGCGCGTAAGCCAGAATAGCCGGACCGCCCGCGAGATGCACCGTCCCCATGATGTCCAAAGGGAAACGGCCGGGGATGTCGCCATCCCCGGCCGTCCGTTTCTTTATCCGTGTTCGGGAGAAGCCTACTTGTGCTTCTTGCCCAGCTTCTTGCGCCAGTCGGGATAGATCTTGTCGGCGTCGTGGGCGAAGGATTCGAAGGCGCCCGCCAGTTCCTTGTGATCCTTGGCGTAGGTCACCAGGTCGACGCCCTTCATCCAGGCATCGCGCGCCTGCTTGAGCGAGATGGCGCCGGCCGTGCCGCCGTCCTTGTGGCCGAAGGCGCCGCCGCCCGAGGTCTGGATCACGTTGCAATGGCCCAGGTTGTCGAAGAAACCGGGCAGGCGGAGCGCGTTCATGCCGCCCGAGATGATCGGCGTGGTCGCCATCATGCCGTGCCATTCCTGATGATAGTAGAGGCCGTCGGCGGCGTCGCGCTCCAGCATGAAGGCCAGCAGCTTGTCGGCCGGATCGCCTTCCATCTTGCCGTAGCCCATGGTGCCGGTATGGATGCCCGACGCGCCCTGCAGGCGCGACATCTTCATGTGGACCAGGGAGTTGTAGCCGCGCTTGGCCTGCGGGCTGGTCACCATGCCGTGGCCGGCGCGGTGGTAGTGCAGGAACTGCTTGGGGAAGTAGCGCCGGCACAGCGTCACCGACATCGGGCCGCCGACGTAGCCGTCCACCAGGAAGGCCACATGGTCGGCGTTCTCGCCGAATTCCTCCAGGATGTATTCGCCGCGGCGGATCATCTCGAACGGATCGTCGGCAGTGATGTTGGCCGAGAACAGCTTGGCCTCGCCGGTCTTGTCCTGGGCGCGCTTCATGGCGTCCGCGATCAGGGGAATCACCTCGCGGGTCGGCGCGAAGACCTGGTTGCCCTGGGGCTCGTCGTTCTTGATGAAGTCGCCGCCCAGCCAGAACATGTAGCAGGCATCGGCAAACGGCTTCGGACGTAGGCCCAGCTTCGGCTTGATGATGGTGCCGACCACCATGCCGCCGTTATCCAGGTCGCGGCCGAGCACGCGCCACATGTCCTTGATGTTGCAGGCCGGGCCGTCGAACAGGCGGAGCAGGGCCGCCGGCATGTAGAAGTCGAGCATCTTGGCGTATTCGATGTCGCCCATGCCCTGGTTGTTGCCGATGGTGAGCGTCATGAAGGAAACCATCATGGCGCGGCCGTCGATCATGTTGCGGTCGAACAACTCGATCGGATAGGCGATCTTCATCAGCTCCTTGGCTTCGTCGATCTCGTAGACCAGCGCGTCGACGCCCTTGGTGAAGTCGTCGGTGGTGCAGACGTCCACATTGGTGCCGGTCGAGGATTCGGCGGCGAAGTGGGCGGCCGCTTCCAGATAGCCGTAGCCCTTCTTAGGCTTCATCAGGTAGGCGCAGAGCACGTGCCGGCCGCCCTTGATGAGGTCCTTTTCCTTCAGTTTCAGGTTCGCGTAACGCTTGGACTGATCGAGCAGCGCCATGGCCGTGTCTCCTCGCGACGTATGATTATGAGCCCGCCCCCGTGGCGGTTTGGATGGCGCGGACTATAGCGAAAGCGCTTATATAAGAAAAACAAAATGTGTTGATGGCAAGCATAAGCATGTCTTATGTTGTGCGGCCATGAACGTAACCCTGCGCCAGCTTCGCGCCTTCGCCGCCGTGGCCCGCCACAAGAGCTTCACCCGCGCCGCCGAGGAGTTGCATCTGACTCAGCCGGCGATCTCCATGCAGGTCAAGCAGCTGGAGGCCCAGCTTGGCCTGCCTCTGTTCGAGCAGGCGGGGCGCGCCCTGCGCCTCAACGAGGCGGGCGAGGAGGTCTACCGCCAGGCCCGCGCGCTCACCCAGCAACTGGACGAGTTGGAGGAAGTGCTGGATCGCCTCAAGGGCCTTGAGCGGGGGCGACTCACCATCTCGGCCATTTCCACCGCCACCTATTTCGTGCCCCGGCTTCTTGGCACCTTCTCGCGCCGCTATCCGGGAATCACGGTCAGCCTGGACGTCACCAACCGGGAAGAGGCTCTGGCGCATTTGCGCGACAACGAAGTCGACATGGCGATCATGGGCCAGCCGCCGGCAGGACTGGAACTGGAGGCGGGGCCCTTCATGGAAAACCCGCTGGTCATCGCCGCCGCCCCCGACCATCCTTTGGCCGGCGTTTCCGCCATTTCCCATAAGCGGCTGGAGGACGAGGTCTTCCTGGTGCGGGAGCCGGGCTCGGGGACACGCAGCGCCATGGAACGCTTCTTCCGCGATCATCGCCTGAAGCTGAGAACGGGCATGGAGATGAAAAGCCTGGAAGCCATCAAGCAAAGCGTTCAGGCCGGCCTGGGGCTGGGGCTGCTGCCCCGCGACGCCATCGAGATGGAGTTGGCCCAAGGGCGCCTGGTGGCGCTGGAAGTGGTGGGATTCCCCATCCTGCGCCACTGGTACGTCGTGCACCGCAAAGGCAAGTCCCTGCCCCCCGCCGCCAATGCCTTCCGGGGGTTCCTGCTCACCGAGGCGGCGGGGTTGCTGGGCAAGGCCAGCGTCGGCGCCCCCCCGATCTCGGAAATCTCCTAACTGACGACACGCCCTAGCCCCCAGCAAAAAATCGGTTTTTCTTTTCCCGGCGGGGACCCTATGCGAGAATGGCGCCGAGCAAGGAAAGCCGCCCATGACCCGTTCCCCCGCCCTGACCCAAGACGAGACCATGAGTCTTGCCGGCCAACTTCTGGTCGCCATGCCCGGCATGCCCGATCCCCGCTTCGCCAAGACCGTGATCTATCTTTGCGGCCATGGACCGGAGGGTGCTATGGGACTGGTCATCAACCGGGCCCTGGATTCCATGACCTTTCCGGAAATCCTGGAGCAACTCGACATTCCCCCGGTGCCCGAGGGCAAGGACATCGTGGTCCATTTCGGCGGGCCGGTGGAGGGAGGACGCGGCTTCGTGCTTCATTCCGCCGACTACATGGGCGAATCGACCCTGGTTGTGGATGAAACTGTGGCGCTCACCGCCACGGTGGACATCCTGCGCGACATCGCCGAAGGCGGTGGCCCGCGCCGCCGGTTGATTGCCCTGGGATACGCCGGCTGGGGGCCGGGGCAGCTCGATACGGAAATCAAGAACAACGGCTGGCTGCACGTGCCGCCGGACGAGAACCTGGTCTTCGATGCCGACCTGGACGGCAAATGGGAACGCGCAATGGGCAAGCTGGGCATCGATCCGCGGATGCTGTCGGACGAGGCCGGTCACGCCTGAGGCATGAAGGTGATTGTTCCCCGATCTATTTAACCAGATCAACTCAGTTTGTTATCGATACGGCAAGACGACACCCCCTCATCACATAAGGCCCCTCCAGAGGCGTCGACAAATGGCGCCCCTCCTTCGAGCGGCAGCCTTGCCTTCGGCGCGAACATAGAGACAAAAGTCTTTATGTTCGAAAAATGTCCTTGACTGCGCCCTTCGGTGGCCCTAAGGTCGTTTCCGTGACCGGGACACGTGCGCCCGGCGTCTTTCCGCCGCCCCGGCAGCCGCCGCGGCGGCTTTTTCATTTTCCCCAACCGTGAACGAAAGGAGACTCCCCATGGGTGGAATCTTCGGCTCCGCGCCGCCCCCGCCACCGCCGCCCCCGCCACCGCCTCCTCCTCCCGATCCGGAGGCCGAGGACCGCAAACGGCGCCTGGAGGCCATCGAGCGTCGCCGCCGCGGCCGCTCCGGTCTCAACCTGACATCGGAGCGTGGCATCCTCGACGGTTCGACCGCCACCCCTTCGGGCAAGCAACATCTCCTGGGAGAGTGACCATGGACGACATCGCGCCCCAGACCGTGGTGGACCGCTATACCCGCGCCAAAGAGCGGCGCTCCACCTGGGAAGCGCACTGGCAGGAATGCTACGACTATGCCCTGCCTTTGCGCGACGCCATCCTCAGCAACCGCGAGCCGGGCGAAAAGAAGAGCGACAAGCTCTTCGACGGCACGGCTCCGGACGCCGTCGACCAGTTGGCGGCCAGCATGCTGTCGCAACTGACTCCCCCCTGGTCGCGCTGGTTCGGGCTGGCGCCCGGCCGGGACATCGAAGGCGCCGAACGCGACTTCGTCGCCCCCGAACTGGAAAAGACCGGGGCGACCCTGCAGTCGCATTTCGACCGTTCCAACTTCGCGGTCGAGATCCACCAATGCTACCTGGACTTGGTGACGGCGGGAACCGCCTGCCTGCTGTTCGAGGAGGCCCCGCCAGGGGCCGCCTCGGCTTTCCAGTTCACCGCCGTGCCCTTGGGGCAGGTGGTGTTCGAGGAGGACGCCTTCGGCCGCCTCACCACCACCTTCCGGCGGAGCGAACTGACCCTCACCCAGTTCCGCAGCCGCTTTCCCAAGGCCCAGCTGCCCGAGGAAACCCAGCGACGGGCGGAAAAGGACCTGGACTACCGCATCGCCCTGGTGGAGGCGGTGGTGCCCGATCCCGACCGGGGCGATTTCCTCTACATGGCGGTCGCCGAAACCGAGCAGTCCCGGATCGGCGAGCCGACGGTACTGGAGAAGGGCCGCTTCGCCAGTTCCCCCTTCATCAACTTCCGTTGGCTCAAGGCGCCGGGCGAGGTCTATGGACGCTCGCCGGTGATGAAGACTCTGCCGGACATCAAGACCGCCAACAAGGTGGTCGAACTGGTCCTGAAGAACGCTTCCATCGCCGTTACCGGCATCTGGCAGGCCGACGACGACGGGGTGCTGAACCCGGCCAACATCAAGCTGGTGCCGGGCGCCATCATCCCCAAGGCCGTCGGCTCCGCGGGCCTCACGCCGCTGGAGGCGCCGGGCCGGTTCGACATCTCGCAACTGGTGCTCGATCAGCTCCACGCACGCATCCGCCAGGCCCTCCTGGCCGACCGGCTGGGGCAGATCGAGGGTCCAAAAATGACCGCCACCGAAGTCCTGGAGCGGGCGGCCGAGATGGCTCGCATCCTGGGCGCCACCTACGGCCGGCTGCAGTCCGAACTGCTGACGCCGCTGGTGGCCCGGGCGCTAGCCATCCTGTCCCGGCGCGGCGAAGTGCTGCGCATAAGCCTGGACGGGCGCACCGTCGACCTGGAATACAAGTCGCCGCTGGCCCGCCATCAGGCCCAAAACGAGGCGCAGAACACCCTGCTCTGGCTCAACTCTCTGGCCAGCCTGGGTCCGCAGGGAGCCGTGGCGGTCGACCATGCCGCCGCGGCCCGCTGGCTGGGCCGCGCCTACGGCGTGCCGGGCGAGTTGATCCGGGAGGCCGACGAAGCCGATCCGGCCGCAACCCTGGCCACGTTGGGTCCTGCCCTGGCCGAAGCCCCCCAGGGCGGCGCGATGGCGCAGGGAGGCGGCCATGGGGTGCGCTGACCCCGGCTCCGGCTGGACCCGGCCCCAGGATGGGAGCGATCCCGATCTGGCCCTGGCCTTCGCCCGCTGCCTCCGGGGGCGTGACGGCGAGTGGGTGCTGTCCCACCTCCGGTCCGTGACCCTGGAACGAGCCTGCGGCCCTACCGTCGACGACGCCTACCTCCGTCACCTGGAGGGACAGCGGCAACTCGTGTCCTACATCCTCCACATGGTCGAACGCGGCAGGGGATGCAGGCCCACGGCCTCGGCGACTCCGCCCCGGCCTTCCTATTCCGATAGAGGAGAAGACGATGACTGAGATGTTCATTCCCGACACGGGAATGGAGACGGCGGCCCCGGCGGCCGCCGTCTCCGACTCCACCCCTGCTCCGGCCCCGGCGTCCGCAGAACCCGCCGAAGGCGGCTTCGCCATTCCCCCCAAGTTCCGCGATCCGACGACCGGGCAGTTGCGCGCCGAGGCCCTGATCCAGTCCTACCAGGAACTGGAACGCAAGTTGGGCGCCACGGGCACGCCCCGTCCGGACGTTCCGGACGATCCCGACGGCTACGAGATCGCCATCGCCGACCCCCAGTTCGAGATCGACAAGGAGGTCAACGCCCGCCTGCACCAAGCCGGATTCAGCCGCCAGCAGGCGCAACTGGTCTACGACTTGGCCACGGAACGCCTGGGCCCCATCGTCAGCCGCATGGCCACGGCGTTCGAGACCCAGCGCCAAGTGGACCGCCTGGCCGAACGTTTCGGCGGACAGGAAAAGTGGAGCGAGATGTCCCAGCAACTCTCGTCCTGGGGCAAGGCCAACCTGACCCAGGACGTTTTCCACGCCCTCGCTTCCAGCTACGACGGGGTATTGGCGCTGCATCGCATGATGGCCGAGGCACGCTCGGAACCCGGGCTTGGCCGGGTCGAGCACCGCGGCGACGACATGCAGACCGAGCAGCAACTGAGGGAGATGATGAAGGATCCCCGCTACTGGCGTGACCACGACCCGGCCTACGTGGCCAAGGTCACGCGCGGATACGAGCGGCTGTATCCGTCCGAGGGGTGATGCGCGGCTCCGCCCCGCAGCTCCCCCTCCCTCGGGGCGCCGGTTCCGGACGAGGTATGGTCCGCTTTCCCATACCCCGCCGGGATCGGCGCCCCTTTTCCTTGCCGAAAGCCAAGGGAGTCGCCCGCCCAAACCGTTGGCCCTCCGGTTCTCGCGTGTTATGGTCGGCCCTGGCCAAACCTTCGGATTCCGCCCTTGTCCTATCGCCATCAAAGCAGTTGGAGCCTGGTTGCCCGCCTGTGGCGCGAGAGCATCCGCCATTACAAGGGCTGGATCGCGCTGGCGCTGATCTGTATGGCGACCATGGCGGCCGCCACGGCGCTGAACGCCTGGCTGATGAAGCCGGTGGTCGACTGGATCTTCGTCGAGAAGCGGGCCGACATGCTGATCCCCCTGAGCCTCGCCGTGGTGGGCAGTTTCCTTGCCAAGGGAGCCGCCAGCTATGCCCAGGCGGTCATCATGGCCCGCCTGGGACTCAAAGTGATCTCCGACAACCAGAACCGGCTCTACGCCCATTTGGTCCGCATGGATCTCACCTTCTTCCACACCAACCAGACCGGTCGCCTGATCAACCGCTTCACCCAGGATATCGGCATGATGCGCATGGCGGTATCCAACGGATTGACCGGCTTCGGCAAGGATCTGTTGACCCTGGTGGGCTTGGTGGCCGTGATGTTCGTCCAGAACTGGGAACTGGCGGCCGTATCGTTCTTCATATTCCCTGTGGCGGTCTATCCCATCGCCCGTCTGGGCAAGCGCATGCGCAAGGTGACCGCCAACACCCAGGAGGAGACCGGCCTGCTGATGACTCTGCTCGAACAGACCATCCAGGGCATTCGCGTGGTCAAGGCCTACGGCATGGAAGACTACGAGAAGGCCCGCGTCGGCGGTGTCGTCGAGCGCATCTATCGCTTGAGCCTCAAGTCGGCCCGTACCCGCGCTCTGTCCAGCCCGATCATGGAGACCTTGGGGGGCATGGCGGTCTGCGTGGTCATCATCTACGGCGGCTACCAGGTGATCGAGACCCGGACCACCCCGGGCGCTTTCTTCTCCTTCATCACGGCGCTCTTGATGGCCTACGAGCCCCTGAAGCGCCTGGCCAACCTGAACGCCAGCCTGCAGGAGGGCCTGGCGGGCGCCCAGCGGCTGTTCGAACTGCTCGACGTGCCGTCCAGCATCGTCGAGAAGCCGGGGGCGCAGCCGCTGACGGTCACCACCGGGGCCTTGCGGCTGGAGGATGTGCATTTCGCCTACGAGCCGGGCAAGCCGGCCCTGATCGGCCTCGACCTCGAGGTTCCGGCCGGCCGGACCGTGGCCCTGGTCGGACCGTCGGGAGCCGGCAAGTCGACCATCCTCAACCTGATTCCCCGCTTCTATGACGTGACATCGGGCCGGGTGACCATCGACGGCGCCGATATCCGCGAGGCGACGCTGGCTTCGCTGCACCAGAACATCGCCCTGGTCAGCCAGGAGATCACTCTTTTCGACGATTCGGTAAGGGCCAACATCGCCTATGGCAGGGCCGGCGCCACCGAGGACGAGATCGTCGATGCCGCCCGCCACGCCGCCGCCCACGACTTCATCATGGACCTGCCGCAGGGCTACGAAACAGTGGTCGGCGAACAGGGAGTCAAGCTGTCGGGCGGCCAGCGCCAGCGTCTGGCCATCGCCCGCGCCATGCTGAAGAACGCCCCCATCCTGCTGCTGGATGAGGCGACCTCGGCCCTCGATACCGAATCCGAACGCAAGGTGCAGACGGCGCTCAAGGAACTGGTCAAGGGCCGCACCACCCTGGTGATCGCCCACCGCCTGTCCACGGTGGTGGACGCCGACCTGATCCACGTGATCGCCGAAGGCCGCGTCGCCGAAACCGGCCGCCACGACGACCTGCTGGCCAAGGGCGGGCTTTATGCCAAGCTGCACGCCCTGCAGTTCGCCGAGGAGGAGGCAACCCGGTGAGCCTCCTCAAGCGGGTCCTGAAAAGCGAGGGATTCCGGCGCTTCGTCTGCTGGCTGGGCGCCCAGTACATCCGCTTTGTCCATGCCGGCGGTCGCTGGCGGGTGGTACGGGGCGAGGTCCCCCGCGCCTTCTGGGACCGGGGCGAACCCTTCATCCTTTGCTTCTGGCACGGCCGCATCCTGATGATGCCCTATTGCTGGGACCGCACGAAGCCCATCCACATGCTGATTTCCCAGCACCGCGACGGGCGGCTGATTTCCCACACGGTCAGCCACTTCGGCATCCATACGGTGGCCGGCTCCTCCAGCAAGGGGGGCCTGGAGGCGCTGCGCACCATGCTGAAGAAGCTGAAGGGCGGCGAATGCGTCGGCATCACCCCCGACGGTCCGCGCGGGCCGCGCATGCGGGCCAGCGACGGTATCGTCGCCGTGGCCCGCCTATCGGGCGCCGCCGTCATCCCTTGCACCTTCTCCGCCGCCAAGGGCCGGCTTCTGGGGTCCTGGGACCGCTTCCTGGTGGCGGCCCCCTTTTCCGCCGGAACTTTCGTCTGGGGCGAACCCATTCGGGTGGCGCGCGACGCCGACGCGGCGACCCAGGAACAGGCGCGCCTGGCCATCGAGGCCGCGCTGAACACCATCACCGCCGAAGCCGATGCCCTTTGCGGCAAGGCAAGCGTGGAACCCGACGCCCGCCTTTGGACACGGGAGGGCTCGGCATGATGCTTACGGCCTACCGCTGGCTGACCTCCGCCGCGACGCCACTCATTCGCCGCCATCTGGCGGCCCGCATGGCGCGCGGCAAGGAAGATTCCGAACGTTTCGGCGAGCGCCTGGGCCTGCCCGGCCGGCCTCGCCCCGAAGGCTTCCTGACCTGGATCCATGCCGCCAGCGTCGGCGAGGCCTTGTCCGTGGTGCCCTTGGCGGAACGGCTGCTGGCCGCCCGGCCGGGTTCGTCGGTGCTGGTCACCACCGGCACCGTGACCTCGGCGGCCTTGATGGCGGACCGCCTTCCGGCCGGCTCCTTCCATCAGTTCGTCCCGGTCGACCTTCTGCCTTATGTGGAGAGCTTCCTCGACCATTGGCGCCCCGGCTTGGTGCTATGGGCGGAATCGGAATTCTGGCCTAACCTGCTTTGCGAGATCGCCGCCCGGCAGGTGCCCATGGTGCTGGTCAACGGACGGATCTCGGACCGGTCTTTCGCCCGGTGGCGCTGGTTCCCCGAGTCCATCGGTCGCCTGCTGGGCGGTTTCGCCCTTTGCCTGGGCCAGACCGAGACCGACGCCGAGCGCCTGCGCGCCCTGGGCGCCCGCCGGGCCGAATGCCGAGGCAATCTGAAGTTCTCCGCCTTGCCGCTGCCCTGTTCCGATGCCGACCTGAAGCGGCTGGAGGAAGCCTTGGGCGGACGGCCCCGCTGGCTGGCCGCCAGCACCCACCCGGGCGAGGAAGCCCTGGTTGCCCGCGTGCATCGGCGGCTTGCGGAACGCTTTCCCGACCTGCTGACCCTTGTCGTGCCCCGCCACGCCGAACGGGGCGGCAAGGTAGCGGCCGACATGGAGGAGATGGGACTGGCCGTTGCCCAGCGTTCGGCCGGCGAGGCCATCGTCCCCGAAACCGCCGTCTATGTGGCCGACACCATGGGCGAACTGGGCCTGTTCTACCGCCTGGCCGGCATCGCCGCCATGGGCAAGTCCCTGCTGCCGCCGGGCGGTGGACAGAACCCGCTGGAGCCGGCTCGTCTAGGCTGTGCCGTGCTGCATGGCCCCTTCATGGGCAACTTCGCCGAGATGATCCGGCGCATGGCCGAGACCGGCGCTTCACGGGAAGCGGCAGACGAAGGCGCCCTGGTCGAGGCCGTCGCCCGCCTGCTCGCCGATCCCGCGGCATGCCGTCGCGCCGGCGAGGCCGCCCGCGCCTTCGCCGATTCCGAGGCCGGTGCCCTGGATGCGGTGATGGAGGCCCTCTTGCCTTTCCTGGAGCCTCCCGGCCATGCGGGCGCCTGACTTCTGGCAGCAAGACGGAAGGCTCGCCGCCCTGCTGGGGCCGCTGGGCAGCCTCTACGGTCTGGGGCTGCGGGCCCGCTTCGCCTTCGCCACCCCTTGGAGCGCCCCGGTGCCGGTGGTCTGCGTCGGCAACCTGACGATGGGTGGGGCCGGCAAGACGCCGGTCGCCCTCGATCTGGCTCGCCGGCTGCCCGACGTCCATTTCCTGTCGCGCGGCTACGGGGGCCGCGAGACCGGTCCTTTGAGGGTCGATCCGGCGGTCCATGGACCGGATCGGGTAGGTGACGAGCCTTTGCTGCTCGCCCAGCGAGCCCCCACCTGGGTTGCCGCCGATCGGGTTGCCGGGGCGCGAGCGGCCGTAGCGGCGGGGGCCAAATTTCTCGTGATGGACGATGGCTTCCAAAATCCCAGCCTCGCCAAGGATTTCTCCCTGGTGGTGGTGGACGGGGAAGCGGGCTTCGGCAATGCCCGTGTCTTTCCGGCCGGTCCTCTTCGCGAACCGGTCGCCCAGGGCCTGGCACGGGCGCAGGCCGTGGTACTGGTGGGCGAGAACCGGCATGGGCTCGATTTCGGAAACCTGCCGGTGCTGCGGGCCTGCGTGACGCCGGGACCGGAAGCGGCCGGACTCCGCGGCCGCGAACTGGTGGCCTTTGCCGGCCTGGGACGGCCGGAGAAGTTTTTCGCCACCCTGCGCGGCCTCGGCTGCCGCTTGGCGGAAGCCCGGCCCTTTCCCGACCACCATCCCTATACGGAAGCGGACCTGAAATCCCTGGCGGCCCGGGGCCTGCCGTTGGTCACCACCGCCAAGGATGCGGTCCGGCTGCCGCCCGGTTGGCGGGCGCGGGTCGAGGTGCTGACCATTGCGCTCTCCTGGGACGACGACGCCGCCCTTACCGGCAGATTGGACGTACTTCGTTAGGTGTCTGGCCGGTCTGGAAACCGGACCTGTCGACGAGGAATTCCCGGTCGTCGGGACGCATGCAATCACCCTGGCGCCCGACGGGAATGGAGGCCTTGTCCCAGCCGGGAACATCGCCGACCATGCGGACCCGGACTTCCGCCAGATAAAGATCGCGGCCCCGTTTCTCCAGGTCGAACGACAGCGCCCCCCGACGATCTTCGCCGAAGTCGCGACCGAAGGCATCGCAGAGTTCTCCGCGCTTCACGCGAGCGCCCATGCGCTCGCCCAGCAGCCGTCCCAGGCGGGAGGCCCTTGCGGCCCGGACCAATTCCGTCGCCGTTCGGAAGTAGGCCCGTGGCGCCAGGCCGGAGCAAGTCCCGTGCTTGGCCCATTCGTGGCGATCGAGGCGAGACAGGGCTCCCGGCATCACGGAGACGAGGTCTTCAGATGCGACGCCCGGTACCGGCGGCAGGGCACAACGGTCCCGGCCGCACAGGTCGGACTGGCAGTATTCCCCCCACTGGGGCCAGAGGCCGTGAAGGGTCAGTCCCTCCGTGCCGCGGTAATCGAGAAGGCACTCGGGGCGGGCCCGCCGGTCGCCGGATTGGGTCTCGCACCAAGCAGGCTGCCAACTCAGCGCCAGCACCCACTCGCCCTTCCCGCCCCGAACCTTACCCTTGGGACATTCCTCCGCCAGGGCCGGCCCGGCGAGAAGGAGGATCGCCAGGGCGGTGGCTGCCGGTCGCCACAAGCTCATCTCGTCCGCTTGACGATGTGGTAGCCGAAGGAAGTTTCGAAGACACCGCTGACGCCCCCCACAGGCAGGCCGAAAGCCGCCGCCTCGAATTCCGGGACCATCTCGCCGCGGCCGAACAGGCCCAGGTTGCCGCCCTCCTCGCCCGAGGGACAATCGGAATTGGTCCGTGCCAAGTCGGCGAAGTCGGCACCCTTGTCGAGGGCGACCTTCATCTCCTCCATCTTGGCGAGGGCGTCCTCCTTGGTGCGGGAGGCGGTGGAGCGCATGGAGCCCCGGTACATCAGCAAGATGTGGGAAGCCATAACGGAATCGGACATCGGCGGGTTCCTCTCGTTCGAATGGAAGCGCAGGCTCTTACCCGATTTCTCAAGCCGGGGGAAGCAGGCTGTCGATGTGAAAGCCCTGAAACGAGGTGATGCCGACTTCGTGGCCGATGGCGATGGCCGCCGGTTCGTCGACCCGGCAAAGCGTGAAGCGGGCCCCGTATTCCTGCAAGTATTTCACGTCCTCGTAGCGGATCATCAGCATCTGTTCGGCCCCGGCCCGCCAGAAGATCTTGGCCCAGGGAATGCCCAGGCGCACCAAGTTGACGATTCCCACCGTTTCGGTGAAGACCGCATCCACGCATATTTCCCCGCCTCGCGACACGATCAGGTCGCGGGCCAGCAGGAATTCGTCGAAGTTTTGCAAGATGTCCGCCTGGCGGAACTCGAAGGCGATCCCGCCCAGGTGGTTCTGGCGGGTTTGGCGCAGGAAAGTCTCGAAGCTGCGCGTGAAGACGGTTTCCACATTCATGTTGATCGATGCCGGCAGGCCTTGCGGGTTGACCTCGTCGAAGGCCTGCAGCAAGAGGCGGTCGAGGGCCACCGTCAGTTGGTTGAAGCGATGCCCGGCACCGCGCAGTTCGACTTCTGGAAACACAGCCTTTTTCAGGGCATCCATGCTGACGAAGAATTCGCGCCCGGTGACCACCGGGGTGCCTTGACCGCCAGGTTCGATGGTTACCACCCGCTGGCTGCGCACGAAGGCCCTGGCGAAGGCCCGCGGGCCGATCTGGCCGGCCACCTGTTCGACCCGTCGGATGTCATCGTCCTCCAGGCGCCGGGCCGGAGCGGCGGCCGCCTTGGCTTCCGATTCCTGGCCGGTGAACCGTTCCAGGAAGTGGATGGCGTTGTTCAACTTGGTCTTCAAGGGCACGACGCGGAACAGCCGCGCCTGGTCGATGCGCCCGAAGTGTTCGGCGAAGTACTGCTGGATCAGGCGCAGGATCTCGATCTTCAGATCGGACAGCACGCCGACCTGGTTGAACTCGGTGAGCCGGAGCAGGATGGCGTTCTCGCCCAGGCCCAAATGGTAGAGACCCGCCCGATGACGGTTGCGGATGGCCAGAAGCGACTTCTTGAGATCAAGCCAGAGATCCTGGGGAGCGCCTTCCACCGGCAGCATGCCGAAAGAAACCAGGAGCAAGGTGGAATAGCCGCCCGGCTTGGCGTGCCAGCCCCTCAATTCGGCCAACAAGGCCTCGGGCGAATCGCCGACCGCAGCTTCGAATTCGATATCCATGGCCGACCCCCGCAAAGGATTGACGGCCCCGCACTTTCCCCGTTCGACATATAGGATGCACCCGCCGCCGTTCCAAGGCAACGGGGCGGGTGCAGCAGTTCTCATTATGGCGTCGAGCGGCGGTTTCTGGGGTTGCGGGGAAAGGAGGGGGTTGGTTTCCGTCGATCAAGCGGTCTGTGGCGGTGGGACTCCGGTTCGGATGGAGCGGAAGAGACTGGCCCACGAGGGGAAGACGAGATAGGCGGTGATGGTGCGGATATGCTCGAAGAGCCGGGTTCGGGCGCCGAGTTTTTGTTTGGCCTCGCGCCAGCCAGCTCCGCCTGTGGTTCGCCTCCATGGCCTATGTGCTGCTGGCCGCGCTCCGGCGCATCGCCCTGGCCCGAACCCAGTTCCCCAAGGCCTCCTGCGGCACCATCCGCCTCAAGCTCCTGAAGATCGGCGCCTTGGTCGGAACTAGCGTGCGGCGCATCGGGATCGCCATGGCCTCCGGCTACCCCTGGCAGGCCGAATGGGCCGAAGCCTACGCCCGACTATCCACCGCCGCGGCGTAAGCGGCTCCAGGAACCAGATCGTCAACAGGAGAGGAACCACAATCGGCCAGAGCCAACCGGAACATCCGGACGATGGCGCGTGGCATCGCCACAGTCGCCTCCGTAAACCGCACCTCAGGAACCCCCTTTGTCAGGTTGGTGAGAAATCCGGGCTAGCCGGTCCCCCGGCTAGGCCCTTGAATTCGATGGTGCCTGGGGCCGGAATCGAACCAGCGACACCGTGATTTTCAGTCACGTGCTCTACCAACTGAGCTACCCAGGCGCTCCTTGCGGAGAGAGGCGCCTTATAGAAGAATTCCCCGACGCTGTCCAGCCTCAGTCCCAGGGCGAACCCATGAATCGTTAACGGCCGATGAGGGCGGCCCTGTAATCTGGTTCGAGGGCGGCCTTGAGGCGTTTGCGCTTGAGGGGGAGCTTGCAGGACTTGTCCTGCCTGACGAGATTGAGGGCGATTTTGCGGACGAGAGCGAGGTTCAGGGGCGCATTGTCCTTGCGGGATCGGCAGGCATCCTCGCGGAAGGTGACGTCGAGGGTCCAGTGGAGATTGTTCTCGATGCCCCAATGGGTGCGGCTGGTGTCGAGAATGCGCTTGGCCTCGGGCGGCAGGGAGGCGATGTAGAACCGCGTTTCGCTGGCCGTCCGTCCGGTTTTCTTGTCGGTGCGGGCGCAGATGACGGCGGCGATGCTGCGCAGGCCCTTCCAGTCCGGGTGTCCGCCCTCTCGTAGCGCATCCGCATGCCCCCTTGATAACGGCATTCCCGAGGAAAGCCGCCGCCTCGGCGAATACATCGTCGGCAGGAATGCCCTGTCCGGCCTCCAGTTGATCCAGCCCGACCTGGATGTCCTGGCGCAGGCGCTCCATCTGGTGGCGCCGCACTTCATCCGTCTCGATGAGCAGGAGCAGTCCTTCCCGCACAACTCCACGATTCGGCATGACCTTGTGGCCCTTGCGATAAAGCCGAATGACCTGCTTGCGGCGCTCATGTTCTTTATCGCGTATTAATTGCTCATGGTAACGAATTAAATGCCATTGTGCGATATTAAGGACATATTCATGCCGGGACACCGGTCGTGACGGCCTAACCGCCGGATTTAGGTCCGTGGCTTTTGCCCTGGGGCGATTCTATCTCGACCCCATCGCCAGATGGAGGGCAGCCACTCACCGATTACGCCATGTATGAGCTACCGGACGGCCTCCAGCTCGATCCCGCCTTCCGGGGCGCGCCGCAGTCGGTAGGTGGCGCCTTCGGGAGGCAGGGGAACGGACACTTCCGCTCCTGGCCAGGCCTCGATTTCCAGGAACCGCTCCCCACCCCCGGGAAAGACCCGCAGGAGCGCGCGATCCCGTGTCCGCAGGCCCGACCAGATCGGACCGTCCTGGCCGGGATCGGGATGGTCGAGGTTCATGACATCGCCTTGTTCCAGGAACTCCCGGAAGGCCAGCATCTCGTCGTAAACGGCGGCAGCGTCCTCCACCTCGGCGATGGCGCTTTCGTTGTCCGAGGTGGTGGGCGAGTTGAAGACCTGCATGCCGTCGATGCCGCGCAGCCAGAGATGGCGAAGGGCTTCGCGATAGGCCTCGCGGCTCATTGCCGGCACCATCGGCAACGGTGGATCACCGGGCTTGCGCTCTTCGTCCGCGATCCGCACCCAGCGCGCCACCCAGGGCAGGGACTCCAAATAGGGCGCTATCCGGCGCCGGTTATGGCTGTCGGCCGAAACTTGGCGCAGCAGAACCTGCATATAGAACCGATCCACATGGTCGCGATCGAGCGGCCAGTCCTCGTCCCAGCCCGTCAGGAAGGCGAGGTCGACCCCGTAGGCGGTGGGATTGGTGGCGGTCATCAGCGATGGCCCGGTGGGGGGCAGGGCATGAGCGGTCCAGGTCGGCACCGGGCGTTCCTCCGAGGACAGGACCGCCATCCAGTTGGTCACCGAGACCTTGGGATTGGCTTCGCGGATGGGGGCGGCGACATAGGCCGACATCAGCCCCATCCAAAGGTGATGGCGGAAGAGCATGAAGGCGTGTCCATCGGCCGCAGCCGGCGCGGGCAGAAGGGCGCGCGACGACGGCGATTCGATGGCGGCCTTGAAGCTGGCGACATGGGGCTCGACCTCCCAGTCCAGCCAGGCGGCGTCCAGGACAACGCCTGCGTCCTTGAAGCGGGACAAGGTCTGGCGAATTTGCGCTTCGGCGACCGCCCACCCCTTGAAGATCATGGGGGATGGCATGGCTCGCCATTCCTCGGGGATCTTCTTGCCCTCCGGATACCGGTGCGCCCATGTCTCGGGATCGCCGCCCAGGCTGTAGGGCCAGTTGCCCCCCTTGCCCTCGACGGCGATCACGGGGGCGCCGGCGGCCTGCAAGGCCTTGGCGGCGGGAATCGACGCTTCGTCCAGACGAATATGCGGCACGATGCCGCGGGCCAGAAGCCCGCCGATGGTCTCGGGTGGCAAGGGCTCGAAGCCGGGCCCGTTCCACAGGACCAGGGGCCAGCGCCTGCCGCGCTCGTGCTTCAAGGGCGGAATCCGGCTTTCCAGGGTCGAGAGCCAGTCGACGGGCTCAAGGGGCGTCGTCGGCTTGGGGGGATAAAGCGGCGCCGGCCCGGCGCAGGCAGCCAACGCCAGCGCGACCAGGACCGCCCGCCACGCTGAAGCCATCGCGTCAGTGTCCCATCAAGACGGGAAGCGTGGTGTGCCGCAGCACCTGCCCGGTGGCATGGCCGAGCAACAGGTCCCGCCAGCGCCAGCGGGCTACCCGCCGGGCGCCCATGACCAGCAGATCGACGTTCTCCTCGGCGCAGGCCGTCAGCAGGGCCTTGCCGCCCATGGGCTTCTTGCCCATGTGGGCGAAAACGCGGGTGCGAACCTTGGCGGCATGCCGTTCCAGATAGGCGGCCAGTTCGGGGACCACACTGACCGGCGTATGATGGCTTTCGGCGGTCAGGGCCACCACTTCTTCGGCCGAGCCGAAAAAGTTCGTGGCTCCGCCGATGGCGCGGGCGCATTGCGGGCTGCCGTTCCAGGCGATGGCGATGCGGCGACCGAATTCTCCGGAAAACCCGGGCGGCACCACCAGGACCGGACGCCCGGTCTCGAACAGGGCGTCCATCACCAGGCTGCCCGAAATGTCCTTGCGATGGCTGGGGCGCCCGACCACGATCAGGTCGTGGACCCGGCCCAAGCGCTGCAAGACCATGTGCCGACGGCCGGTCTTCTCCACCCAGGCGGCCGAACGAAGGTCTATGGACGCAAGGGCGGCATCGAACTGGCGCCGCGCCGCTTCCGCCCGCAGGTCCGATTGACGGTCCGTATGGCCGGCGATCTTGTGGGCGAGATGGTCCGGCATGGCCTCGCCGATGGCCGGCAACTCGGTGAGGGAGTCCGGGCGGACATGCAGCACGTCGAGATGGGCATCCAGGCGTGCCGCCGTGCGAACGGCCGCCTCCAGCGGGGCGGCACCGGCTTCGCTGCCATCGATGGACACCAGGATGCTGCGAATCGTCACCGTTTTTCCTCCCCCTTTAGTTCATTGCGTTTCTCGCCTAAAGTAAAGCGAAATCCAGGGAGGCATGGAATGTCCGAACCGATGATGACCAACCGCTGGCTGGTGGTGGTCGGAGCCGTGCTGATCCAGCTTTGTCTGGGCGTCATCTACGCCTGGAGCGTCTTCACCCCCGCTCTGCGCGCCGCCGGTTGGAGCAAGCTGGATACCCAGGTGGTCTTTTCCGTCGGATTGGCCGTCTTCGCGGTGGTCATGGTCTGGGCCGGGCGCAGGATCGCGGCCTGGGGGCCGCGCCGGCTGGTGCTGCGGGGAGGTTTGGTCCTGGGCGCCGGCTATATCGCCACCGGCCTTCTCGGCCCCACCGACTTCTGGGTCGTCACCTTGGGCATCGGCGTGGTGGGCGGGGCCGGGATCGGACTGGGCTACGTGGTGCCCATCGCGGTCGGCATGCGCTGGTTCCCGGACAAGAAGGGCCTGATTACCGGCTTGGCGGTGGCCGGCTTCGGTTTTGGCGCCATGGGCTGGATCAAGGCCGCCGATTCCTGGGGCCACTTGGTCGAGCGCATCGGCTTGGGCGGTACTTTCGTGGCCTACGGCATCGCCTTCGCCGTCCTGGTGGGTGTCGGTTGCATCTGGATGGCTTTTCCGCCAGGCGGCTGGCGGCCGGCCGGATGGAACCCACCGCCGGCGGCGGCCGGGGGCGAAGCCTGCGAGATGACCAGCGCCGAGATGCTGCGCACGCCCCAGTTCTACCTGATCTTCGCCACCTTCGCGGTGAGCGCCGGGGCGGGCCTGATGTCCATCGGCCTGATGAAGCTCTATCCCATGGAGGCCCTGCAGGCGGCGGGCCTGAGCGCCGCCGAGGCGAGCGCCATCGCCGGGACCGCCATGGGAGTGTTCTTCAGCCTGGCCAACGGCATCGGGCGCATCGCCTGGGGCAGTCTCAGCGACCGCCTGGGACGACGGAAGTCCATCCTGCTGATGACCGTCGGCCAGGCCGCGGTGCTGTTCTTCTTCACCGCCATGGCCGGCAACGAGGTGCTGCTCTACCTGGGCGCAGCCCTGATCGGCTTCAATTTCGGCGGAAACTTCGCCCTTTTCCCCACGGTTACCGCCGACACCTTCGGGGCGGCGCGGGTCGGCCAGAACTATCCCTTCGTCTTCCTGTCCTACGGGGTGGGCGGTATTGCCGGACCCATCCTGGGCGGCATGCTGGGCGATCTGGGGAATTTTCCGCTGGCCTTCGCGATTTGCAGCGGCGCCTGCCTGGTGGGGGCTGCCTGCATCGCCCTGGTGCGCATCCCCGCCCTGGCTCCAAGATAGGGATCAGACGGGAAGCAGGACATCGCCGACCGCCAGCCGGCCGGCCTCCATGACCTCGGCATAGACACCGAAGTCGGCGTGGTCATAGGTCTGCCTGAGCAGCAGAGGGACGTTGACATCCCGCTCGCCGGTCAGCGGATTGACGCTGGTGGCCGGGCAGCGTTCGATGCGCTTGGCGATCCGCAGCCGAACGCCCCCGGCCTGGAAATCGCGTCCTACCCAGGTGAATTCCTCCCAGGGGCCACCGCCATCGAACAGGACGTTGCCGCGGAAGCGATCAGCATCCAGGGGACGACCGGCCAAGCGCTCCAGTTCCCGCACCGAGGCCAGGTTGATCAGCGACACGACCTTGTTGCGATGGTCCGAAAACATATGGCCCGGCGGGCCCTCGACCAGGCGCGGCTTGCCGGCGATGGAGCGTCCCATGTAGGCGGAGAAGAAATCCTCGATCATCGCCCGCCCCACCGGATCGGTCAGGCGCCCGCTCACCACCTTGCGGCCCCGGCGCAGGATGGTCAGGATCTCGGCCGCCTCGTCGTAGCGGGTTTCCAGGGCCGCCAGCTTCTCGTGGCGGGCGAGCATGAGGAAGCTGGTCTTGGGCAGCCATTCGGGGCTGTCGCGCTCGAAGCGCGTCGATTCGAGCGCCAGGGCGAAACGTCGGTCGCCGGGCAAGCCGAGGCCGGGCGTCAAGTCCACCGCCTCCAGGCGGTCGGAACTGAGACCCTTCACGGGGTAGCGGCTAAGGCGAATAACGGACAGCGGCATGGGGCATCCTTGCGACCGCTTCGTTTTAGGACATATCTAGGGATGCGCTGAAGCAAAAAAGCTGGAGGTCGGGCTATGGATTTCGAGAAATTCAGTGAAAGGTCGCGCGGCTTCATCCAATCGGCCCAGACCCTGGCCATGCGCATGAATCACCAGCAGCTTACGCCCCTGCACCTGCTAAAGGTGCTTCTGGAGGACCCGGAGGGCCTGGCCTCGGGATTGATCAAGGAAGCCGGCGGCCAGCCGGCCCGCGCCTTCGAAAGCGTCGGCGCCCAACTCGCCAAGCTGCCCCGTGTCGAGGGCTCGGGTGCCCAGCAGGTCTATTTGTCGGCCGAAACCGGCCGGTTGCTCGATCAGGCGATCCAGGTGTCCGAGAAAGCCGGCGACAGCTACGTCACCGCCGAACGGCTGCTGCTCGCCATGGCCCTGGCCGCCGAAGGCACGGCGGGCAAGGTGTTGGCGGACGCAGGCGTCACGCCGCAGAATCTGAATCGGGCGATCAACACTCTGCGCAAGGGGCGTAGGGCGGACTCGCCGTCCGCCGAAGACAGCTACAAGGCTTTGCAGAAATATGCCCGCGATCTGACCGCCGCGGCCGCCGAAGGCAAGATCGACCCGGTCATCGGCCGGGACGAGGAAATCCGGCGCACCATCCAGGTTCTGTCACGCCGCACCAAGAACAACCCGGTGCTGATCGGCGAACCGGGCGTCGGCAAGACCGCCGTGGTGGAGGGGCTGGCCCAGCGCATCGTCAGCGGCGACGTGCCGGAGCCCCTCAAACGCAAGCGCCTGATGGTGCTCGACCTGGGCGCCCTGGTGGCCGGCGCCAAGTTCCGCGGTGAATTCGAGGAACGCCTGAAGGCGGTGCTGAACGACGTCGTGGCCGCCCAAGGCGAGATCATCCTGTTCATCGACGAGATGCATACCCTGGTGGGGGCCGGCGCCGCCGAGGGCGGCATGGACGCCTCCAACCTGCTGAAGCCGGCCTTGGCGCGCGGTGAACTGCATTGCGTCGGCGCCACCACGCTGAACGAATACCGCAAGCACGTGGAAAAAGATGCGGCGCTGGCCCGGCGCTTCCAGCCGGTCTTCGTCGCCGAGCCGACGGTGGAAGACACCATTTCCATCCTGCGCGGCATCAAGGAAAAGTACGAGTTGCACCACGGCGTGCGCATCGCCGACGGCGCGCTGGTGGCGGCGGCGACGCTGTCCAGCCGCTACATCGCCGACCGCTTCCTGCCCGACAAGGCCATCGACCTGGTGGACGAGGCGGCCAGCCGGCTGCGCATGACGGTCGATTCCAAGCCCGAGGAAGTGGACGAACTGGACCGCCGCGTCATCCAGTTGAAGATCGAGCGTGAGGCCCTGAAGAAGGAAAGCGACAGCGCTTCCAGGGACCGGCTGGAAAAACTGGAAAAGGAACTGCGTAAGCTGGACCTCCGCGCCGCCGCCCTGACCAAGCAGTGGCAGGACCAGAAGGGCAAGCTGGCCGACGCCACCCGCATCAAGGAGGAACTGGAACAGGCCCGCCTGGCCGTCGACCGCGCCATGCGCGAGGCCCAGTACGAAAAGGCCAGCGAACTGCGCTACGACCTGATCCCGCGCCTCGAACGAAAATTGGTGGATGCCGAAACAGTCGAATCCGGCCGCATGGTCCAGGAAACCGTGACGGCCGAGAACATCGCCACCATCGTCTCGCGCTGGACCGGCGTGCCGGTGGAAAAGATGTTGCAGGGCGAGCGCGACAAGCTGCTCAAGATGGAACAGAACCTTGGCCGGCGCGTGATCGGCCAGACGGAAGCCCTTGCCGCCGTTGCCAACGCCGTGCGCCGTGCCCGTGCCGGGCTGCAGGATGCCAACCGGCCCGTCGGCTCCTTCCTGTTCCTGGGGCCGACCGGGGTGGGCAAGACCGAACTGTGCAAGGCGCTGGCCGAGTTCCTGTTCGACGACGAGACGGCCTTGCTGCGCGTCGACATGTCCGAATACATGGAAAGGCACGCGGTGGCCCGCATGATCGGCGCGCCGCCCGGCTACGTCGGCTACGAGGAAGGCGGCGCGCTGACCGAAGCCGTGCGCCGCCGCCCCTATCAGGTGATCCTGTTCGACGAGGTGGAGAAAGCCCATCCGGATGTCTTCAACCTGCTCTTGCAGGTGTTGGACGACGGGCGCCTGACCGACGGCCACGGCCGGACGGTGGACTTCCGCAACACGCTGATCGTGTTGACCTCCAACCTGGGGGGCGACATCCTGGCCAACCAGGAGGAAGGCCAGGATTCGAGCGCCGTGCGCGGCCCGGTCATGGAAGTGGTGCGCGCCGCCTTCCGGCCCGAGTTCCTCAACCGCCTGGACGAGATCATCCTGTTCCACCGCCTGTTCCGCGCCCAGATGGACGGCATCGTGGAGATCCAGTTGGGGCGTCTGGCCAAGCTGCTGGCCGACCGCCAAGTCACGCTCAAGCTTGACGACAAGGCCAAGGCCTGGCTGGCGGCCAAGGGCTACGATCCGATCTACGGCGCCCGGCCGTTGAAGCGCACCCTCCAGCGCGCCTTGCAGAATCCCCTGGCCGGCCTGATCCTGGAAGGCCGCATCAAGGACGGCGCCACGGTCAAGGTCTCGGCGGGCAAGGAAGGCTTGGTGATTGCCGGGGAGGAATTCCCGGCGGGAGGATGAATTTCCCGGGCGGTCCATCAAGGACGATCCGCTTCGCCTTTCCTTGCGCCCCAGGAGGCATCAGGCATCGGTTTGCACTAACATTTGAAGCAAGGTTGGCTCACGGCGCAACCGGCAGGGCTGTATCGTCAAGGGTGATGGAGCCGTTCCCGATGGAATGGGATCAGCAGCAGGGGAAGTTTGGGTTTGGTCGGTGAATTATTCACAACTCAAGAAGGCGCTCAACCATTTCCGCCTCGGGAAAAATGCCCTGCCGAAGCCAAGCTACCGCCCGGAAGGGATGCGCCACCACCAACTTCGCAGCGGCCGTCTCAACGATGGCGATCTTGCCTGATTCCAGAACACGGCCTTTGGCGGTCACGAAGTCATCGAAATTGGCGGTGACCAGGAGGTGCGACCGGCCGGCCAGCGCCGTGTCGAGAACGTGGGCGTCCTCTGGATCGCGTATCGGCATCAACCCCGTTCCACCAAGGGTAAGGTAAGGCGCCGTTCCGGCGGCTCCCGTGCGGGCGTAACCGGCGATGGCCTCGATAACAGGATCGACCGTCGCACGGGAGATGCCCCAATCGACCTCCATCACCTTGCGCAACCGGGTCAGCATTCCCCAGGAAATGATCAATTGCACCGGCATTTCGCCGACTTGACCGGTGCGGACCATCCGCACCAGGGTCTGAGTCGCGGTGCCATCCAAGCCCTTACGGTCGGCCAAAAAGGCGGCGCACCAGACGTTAAGGTCCAGACACAGGTTGAGCGTCGGCGCCGTCATTGGGTCAGTCGCACGGCTTCGGACAGAATTTCATCCTCGCTGGCGGGAATCTCGCCCGCCTTCATCTCGGTGACGAGTTGGCGATGGGCGACCTCCCATTCGGCGTCAAGGGTTTTACGGGTGATCTCGCGGGCCAGTGTGTCGATGTCCTGTGCGGTCCCCAACTTTTCGATGCGCCGGAAAGCGGCATGTGCTTCCGCCGGCAGGCGGGCATAAAAACGCAGGGCAGCCGCAGCGATCTGCGCCGGTGACCGGTCTTCGCTTTGCGCGATGCGCTCGATGACGCTTGCTGTCTTCGCGTCTGCGTAGGCGGAAATGGTTCGGGCAGCCATGGTTTTCTCCAGTTCCTCCAGGTTCCATAGAATATAGGCATTTTGACGGCGCGGGGCAAGCCCGCCGATCCGGCCCCCAGGGCTCCGAACTCAGGTTAACGCGGTTTACGGCTTGCCGCGGCTGTAATACCGTTTCGCCACTGAAGTGACTCGGGGGATTGAACGAAACCGCTTCGCGGTAGGGGAGTGGCGGAGGCGGCGAGGCCTCCTGTCTGACAAGGTTGTCTTTTCACGACCATCTTCAGACGGGAGCTTCCTATGGCCGAGATGAG